>CAXTPJ010000009.1:0-17201 GCA_964245855.1 uncultured Ferruginibacter sp.
TACCAGTTCTGCCAGTTTATCCAATCTTGCATCCGGTACGTGTACTAGCCCAACATTGGGTTCGATGGTACAGAAACGATAGTTGCTTGCCTGTGCTTTTGCGCTGTTGCTCACTGCATTGAATAAGGTTGATTTGCCCACATTTGGTAACCCCACGATGCCTGCTTGTAATGCCATTCTATTTTGATTTATGATTTGTGATGTATGATCGGTGATTTATGCAATCACTATTCAACACATTGGTTTCAGTAATTATTTTCGAAACAATTTTTGAGGCGCAAAGATAAGGGAATGATGGCTTTTGGTTGTAAACAAGTATCTTCAACGCTAAAACCGGGTGCCGGAAAAATATGCCGGTACCGATAGAAAAACAACAATTAACACATGGCTTTAAGCAGGATATGGAGTGCATTTATCATTGTAGCGCTGTTGGTGGCGGGCTTCCATTTTGTGAGCAATAAAAGCAGGGATGATATTTTTGGCAGGCTGGTAACCGGTACGGCCAAAGATGAATTTAAGTATGTTGCTATTGGCGATGCAACCAGGTACGGACGGCCATCTATTGATAGTGTTGCCAAAGAAATGGCCGGCTTTGGTTTTAATCGGCAGGATAAAGTAACAGAAGACTGCAAATATTTGGTGACCGACAATGTGAATGCAGATACCGTTAAACAACTGACCACACAATTTACTTCGCTTCGGCCGGTTGAGTACAGTTACTTATTGGGTAAAAAACAAAAACCGGTGGATGGTGTGATCGCCACCTGCAAAGTTGCAGTAGAGATTTGTATTGGATTGATCGGTATTATGGCGCTGTTCATGGGCTTTATGTCTATTGCAGAAAAGGCAGGCGGCATCAGGTTTTTATCAAAAATCGTCGGGCCATTTTTTTCAAGGCTTTTTCCTGAAGTACCAAAAGACCATCCGGCACATGGCCACATGATGATGAACTTTAGCGCCAATATGCTGGGGCTCGACAATGCTGCCACTCCTTTTGGCATTAAAGCGATGGAAAGCCTGCAGGAGATTAATCCTGATAAAGAAAAAGCAAGTAACGCACAGATCATGTTTTTGTGTTTGCATGCCGCCGGCCTTTCGCTTATTCCAACAACAGTAATTGCTGCAAGGGCTATTACTACCGGCAATCATGGAGAAAAAGCAGTGAACCCTACAGATATATTTCTGCCTTGTTTGATTGCCACATTTGTTGCCACGCTGGCTGCACTGCTGATGGTTTCTTTCAAACAAAAAATAAGGATACTGCAGCCTGTTATTTTGGGCTGGATACTGGGCATTTCTGCGATCATTGCAGCGATGGTGTTTTTCATTTTGTCGCTGAATACCGTGGGCGTAAATATTTTTTCTGAGCAGTTGAGTACCGGCTTAATACTGCTGATATTTTTTTTGATCATCCTTGGTGGCGTGTATAAAAAGATCAATGTGTTTGACGCATTTGTGGAAGGCGCTAAAGGTGGTTTTGAGACAGCGGTTAAAATTATTCCTTACCTGGTTGGGATGTTGGTTGCCATCAGTTTATTGCGGAGCAGCGGCACTTTTGATGTGATCATCAATGCCATTAAAAACCTGTTTGCTGCAATGGGTGCAGATACCCGTTTTGTTGACGGCATGCCTACGGCATTGATAAAACCAATGAGCGGAAGCGGTGCCCGTGGCATGATGATCGATACCATGCGAACTTACGGCCCAGATTCATTTGCCGGCAGGCTAAGCTGTATTTTGCAGGGAAGTTCCGACACTACTTTTTATGTGGTGGCTGTTTACTTTGGGGCTGTCAATATTAAAAATACCCGGTACGCTATCGGCACTATGTTGCTGGCTGATTTGGTTGGGATTGTTACTGCAATTGGGCTGGCGTATTTATTTTTTGGATAACTTAGAATTGTTGAAGTTGGCTGAAGTTTGTTGAATTTTGTTTATTTTTTTACCTTATCAGTTCTTATCTGCCTCGATCCGTATCATCAGCGTTTCTATCAACATTTCTTATTCTTCAAGTATGCTTTTCAACTTCAGTAAACTTTCATCTATATCCCTGGCAAAGTTTTTCTCTGCCATCGGTATCATCAAATTAAAAGGATAAGGCAATGTACCACTGTTGATGAAGTTCACTTTTGTTTTTCCATCCGGTAAAGATTGGGATTGCATTATTACAACAGCAGCAACCTTCATGGGTTTGGTAAAGCGTACCTCGGTTTCAATCCTTTCTCCTTCTATAATGTGCTTAATTTCTTTTTCACCTATGCCGGCATTTTTATTTCCGCTCCATGAATAAATAAAACCAACCGTTCCATCTGTTCCGGTAAACGTTTCGTTCCGGTTTTTATCGGTGGTTGCCCACTTGTTAAACTTATCCTGGTTCTTTACCAGCCTTAAAAAGGCAAACACTTTTTGTATTGGCGCATCAATGATGGTCTCCCGGTTTACATAATGCTCCTTCTTCATAAAGAGCGCAACGATGAGCAGCAACACCACTAAGCATGCAATGACAGCCAGTATGATCAGGATGGTGTTCATTTATCTTTTCTTCCTGCTGCTTTTTACAGGCTTGGATTTTACTGTTTTTTTCTTTGGAACTGCCACAGTTTTTTTTACATCAGCATTTTCAGTTTTTTTAGCCGGCGATGATTCTTCTTCCTCTTCCATTCCGTTGCCGTAATCGCCAAACATTCCTGTTAAATCTTTTGCATGATAAATGTTCCGGTTGAAGCGGTTGCCTAACACAATGATGGTTGCCGAATCTTGTATAAGGCGAATAAAAGATGCATTGTTGCCATGCCACCAGCCATTGTGATAGATCATTTTTTTTCCGTTGGGATAAATGTTCATGCGCCAGCCGAGGCCATAGTTGCGGATGCCGGGCTTTTCGTTGCTATACGGTGCAAATGCTTCATCCAGTGTATGCTGGTTGAAAATTTTTCCGCTGCTTAAAGCCCTGTCCCATATCAGCAGGTCGTTTGGCGTAGTGTAGATATTTTTATCGCCATACACTGCATCTAAAAAATTAAAGGGCATCAATTTGCCGTTCCATTCATAGCTCGGGTTCACAGTGTTTAGCCGGCTGGTGTCAAATACAAATGTGTTGGTCATCTGCAACGGGATAAAAAATGTTTGTTGCAGAAAATTTGGAAATTTTAGTCCGCTTACTTTTTCTACCAGCAAGGCCAGCAAGGCATAGTTTGTATTGCAATAAGTGAAGCGGGTGTTGGGTGGAGCAATGTCTTTCAACTCCCGTTTGCGGGTAACCAAATATTTCAGTACATCTTCATTTTGTATGTATTGCTTTTTATCCCAGCCCAATTTTTCCATGAAATGCACATAGTTAGGCAAACCGCTTCTATGGTTGAGCAGCGTACGAACCGTAACGCCGGGATAATTAAACTCCGGAAAATATTTTGACAACTCATCATCCAGGTTCAGCTTGCCATCCTGCCAGAGTTTAAGCGTTGCCATGGCAGTAAATGTTTTAGAAACAGAAGCGATGTGAAATGGCGTAGTGGCGGTGATGGTATCTTGCTTATCAATATGGCCTGTTCCATTGTACGATTCAAAAACAACCGTACCTTTTTTTGCTACAATGATGCCGCCGTTGAAGCCACGGTTCTTCAGCATGCTATCGTACCATCTTTCACTTTCTGTTTTGTAATGTTCAATTTCTGCCGGTGATAGACCGCCTGCAGCAGGCAGTTGAATGGTAGTATCGACGGGCTTTATATCCTGTTGTTTAGCAGAGCCGTTGCAGGATGAAAAAGAAACGATGGTTAGAATAGATGATAAAAGCGATGCGGTACAAGTGAGCCCCGCCAAGGCGGGGACGATGCTGAATAAAGTTCTTTTTGCCTGTACCATATTAATAAAGGGGGATGAAATATATTTGTGCAAAATAAAGTAGTAATAGTATGACGGACAAAAATAAAACGAGTTATCCTAAAGAGAAGATCAATATACTTTTTTTAGAAAACATTAGTGATACTGCGGTGAAGAATTTTACAGCCGCCGGTTACAGCAATGTAAAAAAATTGAACGGTGCTTTAAGCGAAGAACAACTGATTAAAGAAATTAAAAATGTGCATCTGCTGGGCATCAGAAGCAAGACCCAGATAACCGAAAAAGTGTTGGCGGCGGCAGAAAAATTGCAGGCTATCGGCTGCTTTTGCATTGGCGTAAACCAGGTAAACCTGAAAGCGGCTACCAAAAAAGGAGTAGTTGTTTTTAATGCACCCTATAGCAATACAAGGAGCGTGGCGGAACTGGTGATTGGTTCAGCCATCATGCTGATCAGGCGCATCATTGATAAAAACAACGCTGCACACAAAGGTGTGTGGATGAAAGAAGCGACCGGTAGTTATGAATTAAGGGGGAAAACACTGGGCATTATCGGTTATGGCAACATCGGCAGCCAGTTGAGTGTATTAGCAGAAAGTTTGGGTATGAAAGTGATCTTTTATGATACTGAAACCAAGCTGCCATTGGGCAATGCCACTGCTATTAAAACGTTGAAAGAAGTGGTAAGCAAAGCAGACATAGTATCGCTGCATGTACCGGAATTGCCTACTACCAAAAACATGATCAATAAAAGCATTTTAAAAAGTTTTAAGAAGGGAAGCATACTCATCAACTATGCCCGTGGTGAAGTAGTGGAATTGAATGACCTGGCCAAAGCCTTGACAGACGGGCATTTGAACGGCGCTGCCATTGATGTATACCCATGGGAGCCTGAAAAAAATGGCGACACATTTACATCACCCTTGCAGGGATTGAGCAATGTAATTTTAACGCCGCACATTGGTGGCAGCACGCAGGAAGCACAAAATAATATTGGCGAAGATGTAAGCGGCAAATTATTTAAGTATCTTGAAAAAGGTGTGAGTTTTGGTTCACATACGGTGCCTGCGTTGAGCTTGCCACCACAGGAAAATACACACCGCATATTGCATATTCATAACAATGTACCGGGTGTTTTGAGTGAGATCAATACACAATTATCCAAACATAAGATCAACATTCTTGCACAGTATTTAACCACCAATGAAGACATTGGTTATGTTGTACTCGACCTTGATAAAAGCCTCAGCAAAAATGCGCTGGAGTTGTTGAAACAGGTAAAGGAGACAATTAAAGTGAGGATGCTGTATTGATCAACTGGAATGAAATTTATAAAAATCGTGTAAAATTTTTACACGCTCTTTTATTGGCTGATATAATTCTGTAAATGATCGATGGTGTCTTTCTGCATTTTGATGACTGCTTTTACCACATCCCCGATGGAGATCATACCTACTGCTTTTCCATCGGCAACTACCGGCAAATGACGGAAATGTTTTTCGCTCATCAATGCCATACAGGTGTCGATGCTGTCATCCGGTGTAATGGTGAAGGGGTTCTCTGTCATGATCTCTTTGATGAATGTATCATGCGACGCCTTGCCTTTCAAAATAATTTTACGGGCATAATCCCTTTCGGAAAGGATACCAACAAGTTGGTCATTATCTATCACCAACAAGGCGCCAATGTTTTTTTCGCCCATTAAAGTAAGCGCTTCAAACACCGTAGCATGGCTGGATACAGCAAATACATTCGTTTTTTTTGTTTGCAAAACATCGGAGACTTTCATAAGCATTTTTTTGGGGATAAAGAAAAAGCTGCGGCAATCACGGGCAGCATGGTTACACTATGAAGTTAACGAATGAGCAATAAAAAAGGAAATGATTTTTTACTTAGGGATTGCACGCAAAGAATATAATTTTTGGCCTTCCATTCTTTACGCAAAAATGCGAAAATAAAAACGCTGTTGATGTTATTAGTTTGATTTTGGTATGAGCTTCGGGAATAGCATTGAACCTGATAACATACACCAATTTTCATTCTTTTCTTTTGAAAAAAGAAAAATACAATGATGCTTGTACTGCTATTTTTTTGTTGCTTTTTTTTCTCAAAAATATTTAATAGGTTTCTATAAATCAAAAAACGCTTTCCAATATAAACAACAATAATATTAATGCCCTAAAAGAATCAATTGATAGGCAGGGTTTACAATCACATGGGCACCCGGTGTAACAGTAATTGCTGCAACTGTAGTATTTGAATTCAACGTAACAGTGCCTGAATTAACCACAACATCTGTAAACCCATCCGGCACTACTCCGCAACTCCAGTTTTGTGGGTTTTCCCATGCATTGCTTACTGTGCCCAGCCAGTAGTTTACAAATACCATTGAAAATACATTGCCGGCATTGCCGTCAACAATGCAACGGTACTTGTTGCCATACCAGGATGTTGGTGCATTGGCAATAGATAACTGTGCTGTGTTTACACCTGAAAAAATGGAACTGTTGTTAAGGTTAGTAAATCCTGTACCGGTATTTACCTGCCATTGATAGTTGTTGCCCGAAAGATCAGAACGGTAAATGGTAACAGCAGCAGCACAAGACTGGTTACAGGTATTTATTTTCACAAACAACAAAGCTGTATCTGCAACATTGCAGGTAGCAGAATCAATGGCTGTAACAGTTGCCCTGAATGTACCGGAAGTAGTGTAATTGTGAGAGGTAAAGTTGTTGGGGATAAGGGTTGTTACCGGAGCAGAGCCATCACCAAAATTCCAGGTGTAGCGCTTGCCTTTTGCCAGTGTATCGGTGAATTGTATGGATGCAGGTACGGTACAAATATTGTTTGCCGGGTTTCCATTAAAGAGTGCTTTTAAACCAGCAGTAACGCCGCCAAAATTCAACTCCATTTTAATGGCCGCTTCATTACAACCGGCGTTGCTGCCGTTGGTGGTTGCCCATGCGCCACCGGTGGTTGGAAAAATAACACCTGCTGTCCTGCCACAATTAGCACATTCTGCCTGGTACAAAATACCGCTATGATCAAACCGGCTGGTGCCGCCATCTGCATGATCATCAAACCCTCCGTTTTGGCCAAAAAAACTACCATACAACTGGCTGGCAGCATTTTTCTGCAATACAAAAATGTAAAAGTCGTTGCCATCTGTAGCCGATTTCAAAGCATTGGATGTTACAGGCAACCCGTTGGTACCTGCACACGGATAGCCTTTAAAATTATTAAAAGTACCGCCCCAGCCTATCACCGAAACGTTTCCACAATTGTCTATATTAAAAGCAGTTGGTGAAATATTAGGAGAAGAGCTGTTGGTTCCAAATACAGTTGAGTAAACGTAAGCAGAAAGATCTCGCTGCAATTTTGCAATAAATTGTTTACTTCCAACATTACTAAAGCCGGCATTGATGACCGGGAAGCTGCCGGTAGTGGCGCCGGTTATATAGGGGAAGCCGGCATCATCTATTTGCAAACCATACAGCATATCGTTGCCGGTTGTTCCAATGTAAGTGGTTTTGATAATGGCGCTTCCATCAGTTGACATTTGTGTAATAAAACCATCCGTTTCACCGCCTGAATAAACGGGATTTACTACTCCCGTTTTATCACCGGGTAAATTTGAACTGGTTGTTGCCCCACTAATGTAAAGATTGTTATTTGCGGGATTTATAAAAGCATTGCAACAGGCATCGCTGCCAGTGCCACCGAAGAAGCTGCTGAATGTAATAGCCGATAACGCAGCATTGAATTTAATGATGATACCATCCTGCCTGCCACCTGCAAAAGATGGCTGCAACACATTGCCAACAACAGGAAAATTGGTTGATTGAACCGAGCCTGCGAGGTAAATATTATTTGCTGCATCCAGTATCACTTCACTGCGGGCATCATCGCCATAATTCCTTCTGGTTTCAACAGCGCCATCCGGTTGTGTTTGGCTGACTACCGTGTACTTGCCTTTGATATTCATCCCATCGTCTTCACTGCCACCTATTACAATTGACCCGGTTAAACCGGTACCAGCAACGTTAAACTTTGTAACAAAAATATCGTATTTGCCACCTGGGCCAATAGCAGCAATTGATTTGGGAAAATTGGAAGAATTTGTTCTGCCAGTTACAATTAAATTACCCTGTGCATCAGCAATCATGCTTTGCGGTTGTTCGTTACCGCTACCACCGAGGTAAGTGGCGTACAACCTGTTGTTTCCATTGGGCGAAAATTTAAAAATGGCAATATCATAAGGCCCATTCGGATCATCAGTAACTCCTCCGCCAAAAGTCTGTTGAAAAGCGCCTGTTGAAACAGGATAACCATTTGCAAAACAGGTTCCTCCTGCAAACAAACTTCCATCCGGTCCCGGAGTGGATGTATATCCCCAATTGTCTGCTGTGCTACCGGTTAAAGAACAAAATAAAAGTGTAGGATCGATGACCAGATCAGTCGTTGGATCGTATTGGCCAACATCAAAACCAACAACATTTTTTTTGATCGAATAATTGCAGGATATAGTTTTCTTTGTTTGATCAGCAGCCTGGTAGGTATATGGTGCCGATTCATGCAAAGCCCCTATTGATGTGCCGATCACCAGTTCCTTATTTTGAACAGATAAATTGTTTACACCATCATATTGCAGGCGGATGTTGTTTACATTTCCCCCGGGATGAACAATGATATCGTATTTTATTTTGCCGGCAGCAACATAATAATGCACATCAATACCGGGGTACACGTTTTTGTAAACCACCGATTCAAAAGAATGGCAGCCTCCCTGCCAGGTATTCTTATCTTCTCCCTGGAAGTAGTTACTGTAGCCTGGCAATAATTTGTCTGCGGCAATAGAAGTATTCATTGCTATACCTGCGAAACTCACTTTGTATGCATGTGATTTCAGCACCAGTGGTTTGCTATTGCTTTCCAATTTATCATGACCATGATAAAAGGCTGATAATTTTTGAAGTTGCACTGCATCATGCAGCAACACGGTAAAACCATTTTTTTGAAGAAAGAATGCGCCGTTTTCAATATCGGATTTGTAAGAAACAGATTTGTTCCATTGGCCTTTATTTTCTGTAAATTGTATCTGTGCAAAACAAGCAATGGTAAAGAAAAAGAAGAGCGAAAAAAGAGCCCCTGTTTTGGTTAAGTACGAGATCATGGTTATGAATTATTTTTAAAAATACATAAATGATGGTACATTATCCAGATAAAACAACTATCGCTGTAGTATTTTCAACAGCGTTCCATACAAAACCTCTGCACCCAAAGCCAAATCTTCGTAAGAAGAATACTCCAACGGATTATGACTGATACCATCTTTGCAACGGACGAAGATCATTCCATAATCGCAGGCATAAGAGAGCGCCAGTGCATCGTGAAATGGGCCACTCATGAGTTCCGGTGCATCAAGGTTGAGTAATTTACATTCTTCGTGGATGATCGTTTTTATCCAGTCGGCGCAGTAACGTGGTTCGCTGATAAAATCTGCTGTGATGGTATATTCAAGCGAATGTTTTTTTGCAATGAAATCGATCTTTTCTCTCAATTGCTGCTCGTACCGGTTGCGGCGATCGAGGTCGATGTCCCGCAGGTCGATGGTGAAAGAAACTTCTTCAGCTATGATATTGCGGCTTGCCGGAAAAACATTCATGGTGCCAACAGTACCAACCGTTGGGGCGCCGGGCAATTGTGTTGCAATTTCATTTAAGGCAACGGTAATTTCAGCAGCGCCAAGCAAGGCATCTTTGCGCAACGGCATGGGAACGGAACCTGCATGGCCAGCCATTCCTTTTAGTTTAACTGTCCACCAAATAGGCCCCGAAATGCCAGACACCACGCCGATAGGTTTATTACCGATATCCAGCACTGGTCCCTGTTCAATATGTAATTCCAGGAAACAATAAATGCTGCTGGGTTGGTATTCGTCTTCTTTTGATTTAGAAGGATCGCAACCAAAGTCAATCAGTGCCTGCTTTCTGCTAATGCCATCTTTATCGGTTCGTTCTATATCCTCCGGATCCAGCCTGCCCAAAATTCCTTTGGAGCCGTACAGGCCTTTATTGAAACGCCAACCCTCTTCATCAGCAAAGGAGATCACTTCAATGCTGCGTTGGTGCGGCACATTGTTTTCTGTCAATGCTTTTACTACCTCGATGGCACAGAGAACGCCAGCAACACCATCAAAGCGGCCGCCGTAAGGCTGACTATCCAAATGGGAGCCCATCATCAGAACAGGCAAAGAAGGATCGCTGCCTTCGAGCCTGCCGATGAGGTTACCGAAATTATCGATACGGGTTTTCAAACCGGCCTCTTCCATCCAGGCGGCAGCAATTGTAAAACCTTCTTTTTCGGTGGCAGAGTGTGCCGGGCGGTTGGTACCGGTTTCGCCAATCTTTCCTATTTCACTCATGGCTTCAAAATGCTGCTGAAGCCTTGCTGCGTTAATTGTCATTGATTGATAAAAGATTTTTGATTCGATTGAATGCTGCACGATGATATGCGGTACAAGAGTGATCATTTTTCCTTTTCCCCAAAAAGGAAAAATGACAGAACAAGTCCGCAACAATATTGATTAAAGATTTACTGCCGGTTATATCATTTTGTTACGCCAGGTCTTTATACTCATTTTTCTTTCCAAAAAACTTTTTTATACCTGCGCCGATGGCTACCACACCCATTACAATAAACTTCCAACCGGCGATGAGGAACTTGCCAATAACTGCCCAGAAACCGAGTTTTAATAATACTTTGCCAGCCACCAATCCACCGATCGTCCATGCGGCAACGTTATCTACTTTTGAATCAAAATCTTTGTAGGTGTTACCGTCTGTAAATGCAGGTATCTTCAGCACTTTATCTATATCGGCTTTTACCATATCGAGTTCATTCATGGTTGCAACAGCATTCATAGAAAGCACGCCTTTTCTACCCAATATCCTTACTTCGTAATTGAGCGTATTGTTTTCTGCATCGCCAAATTTTAGATTTTTTGCCCAGTGCAATACCTTGTTTGATTTATCATAGAAAGGCTTGGAAGCCCAGCCCACCATATGTATAGCAGGATAACCCTGTGCCACCCTGGTCTTGTTTTCTTCTACTTCTTCCTTCTGAATGTCTTTCAACAAATCATCATAGTTGATGTCATCAGCATCATCATCTTTTACAAAACCCATGTCATCAAATGTGATGATGAAAGCATAAGATTTTTCATTGAACGGGCCACCATCTTTAGGGAACAGCATACCCAGAACGCCTTTCTGTGCCGGATTTCCCCATAGTTCGGTGAGAACATAATTACTTTGTTCTGCGTTCAGGTACTTAAATCCTTCCGGTACGTTTAATTTGGCCATGCCACCGGTTAAATTGATGGTACCTCCTTCAAACCGAAGTGAATTTTGGACAGAATCAATGAATCTTTGCTGTATTGCTTCGATGATGGCGGTAGAATCTTTTGGCTCTTTTGGATCTTTGGCAGATACGGATGTTGCAAACAACAAAGCTGCAAACAGGAATGCAGTAATTTTTTTCATACAGGTGTTTTTTGGGAATAATAGTTTTGGTTAAGCAGACAAATTACGAATAATTAGTTATAAAAAAACCACCAAAATGGTGGCTATATTATTTTTAAATTAATGATCATTGAGCGGCATGCCTTTCTTTTGAAAATCGATCCAGTTGAGGTATTCGGGCGCCACCCGGTGTTCTTCCATAGTAATACAGCCGGTAACCGGGCACATCAACTGGCATAAATTACAACCCACACATTCTTCCTCTTTAATGGTGTATTTGTTGTAAGGTTTGCCATATTCAAGGTTAATGGATTGATGCGATGTGTCTTCGCAGGCGATGTAACACAACCCGCAGTGGATGCATTTATCCTGGTCAATTCTTGCGATATGGTGATAGTTGATGTCAAGGTCTTCCCAATGCGTGATCTTCTCTACGCTTTTGCCGATGAAGTCGTAAATGGTGGCATAGCCTTTTTCATCCATCCAGTTATTGAGGCCTTCACACAAGTCTTCCACTATACGGAAACCATGCTTCATGGCGGCAGTACAAACCTGCACATTGGAAGCGCCGAGCAACATAAACTCCACCGCATCCCGCCAGGTGCTAACGCCGCCGATACCGGATACCGGCACTTTGTTGGTTACAGGATTTTGCGAAATAGTAGTGAGAAATTTTAATGCAATCGGTTTTACTGCCGGGCCGCAATAACCACCGAATACACTTTTGCCGGCCACGTACGGATTGGGTACCAGTGTATCCAAATCGATGCCTGTTACAGACTGAATGGTATTGATCAATGACAGCGCATTGGTACCGGCTTCGCAAACGGCTTTACCAGTTGGCACCACGGAATGTACGTTGGGCGTGAGTTTGGTGATGACTGGGATGGTGGCTTTTTCCATTACCCATTCTACGACCATCTTGGCGATCTCGGGGTCTTGTCCTACCGCTGCTCCCATGCCCCTTTCGGTCATACCATGCGGACAGCCGAAGTTGAGTTCGAAACCATGGGCGCCGGTGTCTTCCACTTTTTTGATGAGCTCATGCCAGCTCTCCCGGTCGTTGTCGGCCATTAAAGAAACCACCATGGCCCGGTCTGGAAATAGTTTAACACACTCCTCTATCTCCCGAAGATTTATTTCCAGCGGCCGGTCGCTGATGAGTTCAATATTGTTAAAGCCCATCACTTTGTGGCCACCGAAGTTGACCGCTGAATAGCGGGAAGAAACGTTTTTTACCTGGCTGCCCAGGGTCTTCCACACCACGCCTCCCCAGCCAGCCTCAAAGGCCCGGAGTACGTTGATCTTTTTATCAGTAGGTGGCGCACTCGCCAGCCAGAAAGGGTTGGGAGATTTAATGCCGAGGAAGTTTGCTGATATGTCTGCCATAGTAAAAAATTCACGCAAAGACGCCAAAAGGCGAAGAAGCAAAGTTTTATAATTTGTTTATTATTCTATGTATGCCTTCTTTTATTAAGTTGACATTAAAGTTGAATCAATAATGCCAATTTGCAATTGGTTAGTTTTAAATAGGTTTGGACTTGTTTAAAATGAACGGGCGCTAATGTTTCTATCGATTTCAATTCTACAATCACTTTATTCTCGATCAACACATCTGCCCTACAGCCGATCTCCATTTTAATTTCTTCATGAACCAGGCGATCGGTTGCTGTCTGTTAAAAGGAATTCCCGTCTTTGCCAATTCGTAACAAAATATTTCTTCATAGACTGATTCAAAAAGTCCCGGACCATATTCGGACCATTCGTAGTGAATTCGAAAAGAAATGTCTACTACGATTTTTGCTATCTCATTTTCTGTTAGCATAATTTTTATTTCTCACAAAGACGCAAAGTAGAAGACGCCAAGGTTTTCTTTGCTTCTTAGCTTTTTTGCGTCTTGGCGTGAATGTAATCCAGTATCCCCTTCGCCCCATCCTTGCCAGCCTGCACCGCATCTACCACTTCTTTTCCACCATTCACCGCATCGCCACCGGCAAATACGCCGGTAATATTTGTGGCGCCGTTGGATTGAATTTTTATTTTACCGGAGGCATTGGTAACGCCTGCTTGCTGCACCAATGTTTCATACGGCATTTGTCCGGCGGCTTTGATCACCATGTCCACCTCGAGTGTAAAGGTTTCACCGGTATCCACCGGGCTGCGGCGGCCGCTGGCATCGGGTTCGCCCAATTCCATTTTGCTGCAGACGATGGCGGTTACTTTTCCATCTTGTCCGAGCACTTCTTTCGGCGCTGCCAGCCAGATAATATTACAACCATCCAGTTTGGCAATATCCAGTTCCACCTGCGTACAGGGCTTTTCATTTTCTGTTCGTCTATACAGCATCGTTACCTCTTTGGCGCCGAGGCGCTTGGCCTGCGTGGCGGCATCAATGGCCGTCATGCCCATACCGATCACTGCTATCCTGTCGCCAACCGGGATGGCGGGATAACCTTTTTCTCTTAAATGATAAATGAAAGTGATGGCATCTTCCACGCCCTGCAAATCTTCGCCGGGTATTTCCAGTTGCCTTGCCAAGCCAACTCCGATGGCAAGATAGACCGCATCATATTGTTGCTGGAGTGCTTCCAGCGAAATATCTTTTCCCAGTTCCTGGTTGTATTTGATGTCGATACCGCCGATACCGGTGATGTAGTTCACTTCATGTTCACAAAACTGCGGTGTTACTTTATAAGCAGCAATGCCGTACGTCATGAGGCCGCCGCCTTTGCTTTCTTTTTCGTAAATAGTTACATCAACGCCTTCCCTGCTGAGAACATGGGCACAGCTTAAACCGGCTGGACCAGCGCCTACAATAGCCACCCGCTTGCCCGTGGTTGCTTTGCGCTGGAACAACTGCCATCTTTTTTGCATAGCAATTTCTGTTGAATAACGTTGCAGTTTGGCGATAGGAATTGGTTCTTCTTCGAGCAAATTATACACACAGGCGCCCTCGCACAATTTTTCTACCGGGCAAACTTTGCTGCAGCCAGCTCCCATGATATTGCTGCTGAAAATAGTATGAGCAGAACCCTTGATGTTACCGGTTGCAATCTGTTTGATGAACTTGGGAACATCAATACTGGTAGGACAACTCTTCATGCAAGGTGCATCGTAACAGAACAAACAACGGTTGGCATCCACGGCCGCTGCATCGTACGATTCGAAGGGTGGATGTATATCGCTGAAGTTTTGTTCGTATTGTTCCTTGGTTAAGCGGTTTGCAGCAATAGACATATAAGTATTTTAAAAAAGGTTCAGTAATAGTATTCAGTACAAGAGTGCGACGCAACGATGCTGCCATGAAAAGCAACTGCCGGTCACAAAAAAATCAATTACAATTCTGTGATCTTATCATAGGTTTCGGGCCTGCGGTCACGGAAGAATTGCCACTTGCTTCTCACTTCATCGATGAGGTCGAGATCGAATTCCGCCACCAGCAACTCGTCTTTGTCTTCGGAGGCGGTAGCAAGTATTTGACCACGGGGATCAACGAAATAACTGGTGCCGTAAAATTTGCCGAGATTCCAGGGTGCTTCTGTGCCTACCCGGTTGATGCAACCCATGAAATACCCGTTGGCCACGGCATGCGCCGGCTGTTCGAGCTTCCATAAATATTGTGATTGCCCGACGGTGGTGGCAGATGGATTGTAAACGATCTCCGCACCATTCAATCCAAGGCACCGGGCGCCATCCGGGAAGTGGCGGTCGTAGCAAATATACACGCCCACTTTGGCATACTTTGTTTGAAAAACAGGGTAACCCAAATTACCGGGTTTAAAGAAAAATTTCTCCCAAAAACCACCGGTATGTGGAATGTGATTTTTTCTATACTTGCCCAAATAAGTGCCATCCGCATCAATCACTGCCGCCGTGTTGTACAATACACCAGACTGCTCTTTTTCGTACACCGGCACAATGATGACCATGTTGTATTTTTTGGCATATTCCGCAATGCGGTCAGTGGTAGAACCGGGAACGCTTTCCGCCGATGCATACCATTTGGCATCTTGTCCGGGGCAGAAATACGGCGTATTAAAAATCTCCTGGAAACACAAAATCTGCACCCCCTGTTTGCCCGCTTCTTCAATGTAAGGAATGTGCTTTTGATACATCGCTTCCACGATCTCCGCAATGGTTCCCTCGCCTTCTGTTTTAGGAAGGCTTAACTGGATGAGGCCCGATTTGATTATTCTTGGCATGTGAAAACGTTTAAAGGTTTAATCGTTTAAGGTTTAAAGTTTAAAGTTGATGCCTTAAATGCTACAGTTCTTTTCGCTGTATTTGATTTTATGTACCGGACTTTTGTACAATTATCAGCATCGTTGCGTCGCACTCTTGTACTTTCAAATCATTACTCAGCAATCAAATCAACTGCGATACTTTGTTACGTTTAATAAACTTGCCATATCCTTTTTTCACCAGGCAATTATTATCCTCGATAGCTACTTCACCCCTTAGTAAAACTGTCTTTACTTTGCCGGTTAATTCCCAACCTTCATAGCCGCTGTAATCAACATTCATGTGATGCGTATTTACAGACAACGTATGTTTCTCATTTGGATCGATGATAACTATATCAGCGTCGCTGCCCACGGCAATGGTTCCTTTACGAGGGAACATGCCGAAGATCTTGGCGGCATTGGTGGAAGCCACTTCAACAAATTTGTTGAGGGTGATCTTTCCTTTGCTTACTCCTTCGCTGAATAACAATTCCATTCGGTTTTCAATTGCCGGGTGGCCGTTCGGTATCTTGCTGAAATCATCTTTGCCCATTAGTTTTTGATCCCACATAAACGGACAATGATCTGTTGCTACCACCTGTACCAACCCCTGGTTGATGCCCGCCCACAAAGTAGCCTGGTCTTTCTTTTCCCGCAGCGGCGGACTCATCACCCATTTAGCGCCCTCAAAATTTTGTTCATACAACGAGGCATCTAAAATCAAATATTGAATACAGGTTTCCACAAAGGTTTTTTGGTTTCGCTTTGTTGCATTGCGAACAGCGTTCAACGCACCTTCGCAGGTGAGGTGAACGATGTAACCCGGGCATCCTGTGTAATTACTCATATCAACAAAACGTTCCGTAGCTTCCGCTTCAGTTACTTCCGGCTGGGATAAATAATGATACAGCGGCGCAAGTTTTCCTTCTGCCCTATGCTTCTGCGTCAGGTAGTCGATCATGTCGCCATTGGTAGCATGTACATTGATGAGGCCGCCATGTTTTTTTACTTCTTCCATCAACCCGATCATCTGCCGGTCGTCGATCATCAACGCACCTTTGTACGCCATGAACGTTTTAAAAGAAGTAATGCCTTCTGTTTCTATAAAATGCTGTATCTCTTTTTTGGTATCGTCATTAAAATCTGTCACCGCCATGTGAAAACTGTAATCACCCACACAGTTGTTATCACTTCTGCCTTTCCATTCAGTTAACGCTGCCTTTAATGAATCGCCTTGCTTCTGTAAAATAAAGTCGATCACCATTGTGGTACCGCCATGCAAGGCAGCACGGGTGCCGGTTTCATAACTGTCGCTGCTGAAAGTGCCCATGAAAGGCATATCCAGGTGCACATGCGGATCAATACCGCCCGGCATTACGAGTTTACCTGCAGCATCAATGATCTTATCAGCCTTTACATCCAAATTTTTACCAATGGTAGAAATGGTTTCTCCCTCAATAAAAATATCAGCAATGTAATCGGCATCAGCAGTAATGATGCGGCCGTTCTTTATTAAGACAGCTCCCCTACCCCCCAAAGGGGGGCTTTGGGTATCTGCTGTTGCAGGGTTGTTATCTGAAATGTTAGCACTCACTTTATGTTATTTTGATGTTAT
>CAXTPJ010000010.1:0-16582 GCA_964245855.1 uncultured Ferruginibacter sp.
GGGAACGAGGACGTTCCCTTCTTTTTTTACAATGAGCCAAACAACACCCCAAATACAGGCAATAGAAGGATTAATTGAAAAATTAATTGAAGGAAACGAAGACATCTTCCTGGTGTCGGTACGCATTAAACCAACCAACAACTTCAAGGTGTATTTAGATGCAGACAGCGGTTTAAGCATAGATAAGTGCATAAAAATTAACCGGGCGCTCTACAGGACTATTGAAGAAGAAGCCTGGTACCCCGATGGAAATTTTTCTTTGGAGGTATCCAGCCCGGGCGTAGATGAGCCGCTGAAAATGTTGCGCCAGTACAACAAAAACATTGGCCGCAAGCTGGAAGTGACCTTTACCGATGAAACAAAGCTGGAAGGTAAGTTGATAGCGGCAGATGATAACGGGATCCAGTTGGAATATACTGAAGGAAAAAATAAGAAAGCAGTAACGCATATAAAAGAGATTGCATTCAGCGAAATAAAGCAGGCAATTGTATTGATATCTTTTTAATTTTATAACAAAACTCCCCTGCCGGCGGGGATACAAAAGTGAGGCTGGTAAGGCATATGGCAAGTATTAATTTAATCGATTCCTTCCAGGAATTTAAAGATGCAGAAAACATTGATCGTCCTACGTTGATGAAAGTAATGGAAGATGTTTTTAAGACATTGATACGAAAAAAATATGGCAGTGATGAGCAGTTCGACGTAATTGTAAACGATCAGAAAGGGGATCTGGAAATTTTCCGTCGCCGTACAATCGTTGATAATGATGATGTGTACAATACGCTTACTGAGATTGAATACAAAGATGCAATCCTCATAGAACCGGATTACCAGGTTGGGGAAGAATTATATGAAGAAGTTGATATTCAGAAAGAATTTGGCCGCAGGGCTATCCTGGCCGGTAAACAAACGCTGGCAAGCCGTATCAATGATCTGAAGAAAAATTTATTGATCAAAAAATACGAAGACAGGGTAGGTGAAATTGTAAGTGGCGAAGTATACCAGGTTTGGAAAAAAGAAGTGTTATTGCTGGATGAAGAAGGCAATGAAATGATACTGCCGAAATCTGAACAGATACCTTCTGATTATTTCAAGAAAGGTGAAAATGTAAGGGGTGTTGTAAAAAAAGTAGAATTCAAAAATAACCAGGCGGTAATTGTTACCTCAAGAACAAGCCCTGCATTCCTGGAAAAATTATTGGAAATAGAAGTACCCGAAATATTTGATGGCCTTATCGTAGTAAAAAAGATCGTAAGGGATCCGGGAGAAAGGGCTAAGATTGCAGTAGAAAGTTTTGATGACAGGATTGATCCGGTGGGTGCCTGCGTAGGTATGAAAGGAAGCAGGATCCACGGCATTGTAAGGGAGTTGAAAAATGAAAACATTGATGTCATCAACTGGACAAGCAATATCCAGTTATTGATCCAGCGCTCATTGACTCCTGCAAAGATCACCAGCATTGATATTGATGATGAAAAGAAACATGCAACGGTTTACCTGAAACCCGACCAGGTTTCACTAGCAATCGGCAGAAGGGGCGTAAACATAAAACTGGCTTGCGAATTGACGGGTTACGAAATCGATGTGTTCAGAGACAATGAAGGTGAAGTAGATGAATTTGATATTGACCTCGAAGAATTCAGCGATGAAATTGAACCATGGGTAATTGAAGCCCTTAAAAAAGTGGGTTGCGATACCGCAAGATCAGTACTGGAATTAAGTGCAGCAGAATTAGAGCGCCGTACCGATCTGGAAAAAGAAACCATTGAAGAAGTATTGAGGATATTGAAAGAAGAATTTGAGAAAGAGTAATTGGATCGATATAAAGTAACCAGGAGCATTTTATAAACTATAACGGAATACAACCGTCCTCCGGGACGCAGGTACAACAACACGAATGTCAGAAGTAGCAACAAATACACCCAGATTAATGGCGGCAGCTAAAGAGTTTAACATTGGTAAAGACACCCTTGTAGACTTTTTGGTGTCAAAAGGATTCAGCGGCGAAGACCTGAAACCAACCGCAAAACTCACGGAACAAATGTACCGTGTGCTGCAGTCGGAATTTCAGCAGGATAAAGTAGCCAAACAAAATGCTGAAAAAATTGAATTAACAAAAGGTTCCGCCGGTACCGAACCTAAAAAGAAAAGGGATGAAGAAGACCTTTCTTTTAAGAAAAAAGAAACGGTAGCACCACCACCTCCGCCACCTGTAGTGGAAAAAGTGGCTGAAGTTGCACCGCCACCTGTTGAGGCACCACCACCTCCGCCTCCACCGGTAGTTGAAATTCCTGTGGTTCAGGAAACTCCTCCTGTTGAAAAAGCAGAAGATAAAAAACCAGGTATCACTAAAATAGAAGCGCCGGAACTGGAAGCTCCTAAAGTAGTTACTAAAATAGACTTGGATGCCATCGATTCTTCTACCCGGCCTAAAAAAGCTGTAAAGAAAGAAGAAGGTCCGATAATTAAAAAAGAAGAGCCAGCTCCGGTAGTAACTCCTGTTGTTGAAAAGCCAGTAGTTGCTGAAATCCCGGTTGTAGAAGTTCCTAAAGTCGACGCACCAGCGACGATCGAAAATATTAAGGCAGACCGTTTGGAAGGCCCTAAAATTTTAGGAAAAATTGAATTACCAGTTGATAATGATACCCGGCCAAAGAAAGACAGTGATGATAAGCGCCAGCGCAAACGTATCCCTGTTGCAAGAAAAGGGGGTACTCCTCCTCCTCCTGCAGGTCAGGGCCAGGGCGGACAAGGTCAGGGCAACAACCAGCAACGTCCGGGTGGCGGCTTCGATCCTAACCGGAACAGGCAGGGCGGTCCGGGTGGATTCAACCGTCCGGGTCAGGGTGGCCCCGGCCAGGGACAAGGTGGCAACAGGTTCAATAACAACCGGCCATCAACTCCTGCAAGAAGAGAAGACAAAGAAATTGACGCAAAAGAAATCCAGGATAAAATCAAGGAAACACAGGCCAAATTATCCGGCGGTGGCGGCAGGGGTAAAAGCCTTAAAGCCAAGTACCGTAAGGCTAAAAGAGGCGAACAGGCTGAACAGAGGGACGGCGAACAGGAAGGAACCAACAAACTGCAGGTTACAGAATTTATATCTGTAAGTGAATTGGCCAACCTGATGGACGTAAGCTTCGCCGATGTTATCAGCAAGTGTATGAACCTGGGTATCATGGTATCCATCAACCAGCGTTTGGAAGCAGATGTAATTGAATTAGTGGCAAGTGAATTCAACTACGAAGTAGAATTTATTGGAGTAGAAGATGCGGCCGGTTTGGAAGAAGAGGAAGAAGAAGACAGCGAAGAAGATCAAAAACCAAGGGCGCCGATTGTAACGATCATGGGCCACGTAGATCATGGTAAAACATCTTTGCTCGATTATATCAGGAATACCAATGTAATTGCAGGTGAGGCCGGTGGAATCACCCAGCATATTGGAGCTTATGAGGTTACCCTAAAAGAAGGAAGGCACATTACTTTCCTTGATACACCGGGCCACGAAGCCTTTACGGCGATGAGGGCAAGGGGTGCCAAGGTTACCGATATTGCCGTGATAGTTGTTGCTGCAGATGATGCGGTGATGCCACAAACAAAAGAAGCTATCTCACATGCCCAGGCAGCAAATGTGCCGATGATTTTTGCTATCAATAAAATTGACCGTGACGGATCCAATCCTGAAAAGATCAAAGAACAGTTGGCGGCAATGAATATTTTGGTGGAAAGCTGGGGCGGTAAATACCAAAGCCAGGAAATAAGCGCCAAACAGGGATTGAACATAGACTTATTATTGGAAAAAATATTACTGGAAGCAGATATCCTGGAACTGAAAGCCAATCCTGAAAAGGTAGCAAACGGTACGGTGATTGAAGCATCACTGGATAAAGGCCGTGGATATGTAGCTACCATCCTGGTGCAAAATGGTACACTGAAACAAGGTGACATGATCGTTTCCGGTCAAAACTTTGGTAAGGTAAAAGCCATGTACAATGAGCGTAACCAGCGTGCCGATATTGCGCCCCCATCTACACCAGTTTTAATACTGGGTTTAAATGGTGCACCACAGGCGGGTGAAACTTTTAAAGTATATGCAGACGAAAGTGAAGCAAGGGAGAAAGCTTACCAGCGTGGGCAGATCTTGAGGGAACAGGGTATGCGTGCCAAGAAACACATTACACTGGATGAGATCGGCCGTCGTTTGGCATTGGGTAACTTTAAAGAATTGAACGTTATCATTAAGGGTGACGTGGATGGTTCTGTTGAAGCATTGAGCGATTCATTGCAGAAATTAAGTACCGAAGAAATTGTAGTGAAAGTGATCCACAAAGCAGTGGGTGCTATTACAGAAAGTGATGTTACGTTGGCAAATGCATCTGATGCAATCATCATCGGGTTCAACGTTCGTCCTTCTATACAGGCTGCAAGATTGGCTGAAGCTGAATCAATCCAGATCAAATTGTACTCCATCATCTACAACGCCATTGAAGAGATCAGGAGTGCGATGGAAGGTATGTTGGAACCGGCGGTTGAAGAGAAAATATTGGCCAATGTTGAGATCAAAGAAATGTACAAATTTGATAAGGCTACCGTGGCAGGTTGTATCGTACTGGAAGGTAAAATTGCCCGTAACAACCGGATCCGTTTGGTTAGGGATGGCATCGTAATCTTTACCGGTGAACTGGGAAGTTTGAAACGCTATAAAGATGATGTGAAAGAAGTGGCCAATAATATGGAGTGCGGATTGACCATTAAAAACTATGCAAACATCCAGGTGGGCGATATCGTAGAGGCATTTGAAGAAGTTGAAGTGAAAAGGACTTTGTAATAGTAGTGAAGAATAGTCACAATTGACAATTCACCTTTCACGACAAACATTTGTTAATAAAACGGGCAGATGAGATCATGATTCTCATCTGCCTTATTTTTGGGAATAATTTTTTTACATGAAACACTGCTGCTTATTTTTCCTCCTGTCTTTTTCATTGCTCATTTCAGTAGCACAACCTCAGAAAGTAAAAGCCGATAAAATTATAGCGGTAGTAGGAGATAAGATCGTTCTAAAAAGCGATATTGATAATACCATTTTGGATATGCAACGCCAGGGCGTAGAAGTGCCGGCCAATGCAAAATGCCTTTCGTTGGAACAGGCGATGGGTATTAAAGCGCTGGTATTACAGGCAGAAAGGGACTCTTTGCCTATTTCTGATGAAGATGTTGCGGCAGATATCGATAATCAAATCCGTGGTTTTATTAATGCCTACGGTTCAAAAGAAGAACTGGAAAGGATTTCAGGAAGAACAGTTTACCAGTTAAAAGAAGATTTTAAAGATGGCTTCCGTGAACGGAAACTGGCTGGGCTGATGCGCAATAAAATTGTTGACAATATCAAGATCACACCAAACGAGGTAAAGGCTTATTTTGACAGGATACCAAAAGACAGCCTGGCATTTTACGAAAGTGAATTGGAGATCAGCCAGATCGTTATCAACCCAAAAGCAGGCAGGGATGCGGAAGAATATGCGATTGATCAGTTAAAAGAATTTAAAACTCAATTAGAAACTGGCAAGAAAGATTTTTGTACTTTGGCAGCTTTGTATTCAGAAGATCCGGGAAGTAAAGATAAATGTGGTAAATATGAACTGAACCGTAATGAAAAACAATGGGATCCTGCTTTTTTAAACAAAGCATTTACATTAAAAGAAGGCCAGATATCGGTTCCTTTTAAAAGCAAATTTGGTTATCACATTATACAAATGGTGAACAGGGCAGGCGATGATGCCGTTGTAAGGCATATCTTGAAAGTGCCGCAGGTAACAAAAACAGAAATGGATGCTGCTAAACAAAAGCTGGATTCTGTAAGGGCCAAATTAATTGCTGGCACCATTCAGTTTGGTGAAGCGGTAAATAAATACAGTGAAGATGAATCGAGCAAATTTACTGCGGGAAGAAAAACAAATGCAGAAGGAAGTAACTACATCACTATTGATCAGTTAGATAAAGACATGGTGGTAATGATGAAAAATTTAAAGGTAGGCGAGTATTCACAGCCAACCGAGTTTACAGACGAAAGGGGAAAACGTGGCGTCAGGATTGTTTACCTGGTTAGCAGAAGCGAACCGCACAGGGAAAACGTAAAAGATGATTACAGTAAAATTGCGGCCAGGGCTTTGGAGGAGAAAAAAAGCAATGTGCTGGAGAAATGGTTTGTAGAAAAAATCCCAAGCTATTATATCAAGATAGACCAGGATTATCAAACCTGCGATGAAATGCAAAAATGGATTGTGACACCAAAAGAGAATACTGCAAAAAATTAGATCGTACAACAATTTATAAAAGCGTTCCTGTTGCAATAACAGGAACGCTTTATTTTTGCATATATTCAGTAACTTAATAAATAGAACTAAAAATTAAACAAATTCAATTTTGATAGATAAAAAGAAATTTAAACAGGAACAGAAAACAGTATTGGTGGGATTAGTAACTGCCGAGCAGACAGAATTGCAATTGAAAGATTACCTGGATGAACTGGCTTTTTTAGCGGAAACGGCAGGTGTTATTGCCGTAAAGAGATTTACCCAAAAATTGCCGCATCCTGACAGCCGCACCTTTGTAGGAAAAGGTAAACTGGATGAAATAAAAAAATATGTCAGCCTTCATCCTGATGTGGATTTAGTGGTGTTTGATGATGAACTGACCGGCTCACAAATTCAAAATATTGAAAAAGAATTGGCCGTAAAAACCATCGACCGCAGTGATTTGATCCTTGATATTTTTGCCAGCAGGGCTAAATCGGCCCAGGCAAAAACACAAGTAGAGCTGGCACAATACCAATATATTTTACCCCGCTTAAAAGGTATGTGGAAGCACCTGGAAAGGCAGGGTGGCGGCGTTGGTACAAGAGGACCGGGTGAAACTGAAATTGAAACGGATCGCCGTATTGTAAAGGATAAAATCACGCTCTTGCGGAAACGGTTAGCCGAAATTGATAAGCAATCTTTTACCCAGCGCAAAGAACGGGGAGAATTTATACGGGTTTCACTCGTGGGTTACACCAACGTAGGTAAATCAACGCTGATGAACCTGTTGAGCAAGAGTGAAGTATTTGCAGAGAATAAGCTGTTCGCTACGCTTGATACTACCACAAGAAAAGTTGTATTTGAGCAAACGCCTTTTTTGTTAAGCGATACTGTTGGTTTTATCCGCAAGTTGCCGCATCATTTAGTGGAAAGTTTTAAAAGCACCCTGGATGAAGTAAGGGAAGCAGATATTCTGCTGCATGTAGTGGATATGTCGCACCCGCAATTCGAAGAACAGTTGAAAGTGGTAAACAAAACGTTGGCAGAATTAGGAGTGGAAGAAAAGCCAACCGTTACCATTTTTAATAAAATGGATAAATACGAAAAAGAAGCCTTTGATCAATGGCTGGAGCCGGAAGTAAAACAGGAAATACTCAATGACCTGAAGGCCAGGTGGCAGAATGAAACAAAGGGAAACTGTGTGTTTGTATCGGCTATTGAAAAGAAAAATATTGATGAATTACGCCAGACAATTTTAAACAAAGTGAGAGATATGTACCAGATCAGGTATCCATACAGAGCAGAATTTTTTTATTGATCTAACTACCTTATTAAACCTTATTATCGATCATTCGTTCAATCGTGACGATGCAACAATAGTAAATGAGCATTCCCAAGCATTATACCTGGCATAAAATAGCCGATAGTTTGCAGGAGCTTGAATTTTCGGCCAACGGCTTTTCAACAATAAAAGTTGCCGGAAAAAATGTTTGTATTGCGTTGCACAAAGAATTGTTGTATGCCTGTGCGGCAAAATGCCCTCACGCAGGAGGTAGTATGGCCGGCGGTTACATAGATGCGTTAGGAAATATTGTTTGCCCTTTACACCGTTACAAATTCAATTTGCAAAACGGAAGAAACGTTACCGGCGAAGGCTATTTTCTAAAAACATGGCCGGTAGAAAACCGGGAAGATGGAATTTATATTGGCATAGAAAAAACCAGTTTTTATTAAAACAAACTTCCCTGTTGGTCTTTGCCGGGCTTAACTGGCTTGTTTTTGAATACGTTGATAGAACCATAAACGCCATCATAGCCGGGGATCCGCTCAACATCGCCTGATCTTAATCTGCCAATACCTTCTGCCAGGCGTGGATGATATTTTTCAATTTCATTCAGGGGCATTTCTCTCAGTAAAGAAAATTCATTGCCAGCAAAACTGATGGCTTTGATGAATGCAGCCATTACCTTTTTACTGTCTTCCCCAACGCCTTCCATTTCTGATAAAATCTCAGGCAAGGGAATAATGTATTCAAAATCTGCAGCACCTGTGGGCTTCAGCGGTTCTTTCCTGTCTGAGAGCAACGCAACACGATGCATTACGCCAACGGTTACCTGCTTTTTACATACCGGGCAAATACCATCGTTTTGCATGGTTTCTTCCGGCGACAGGCGAACGCCGCATTTGCGATGCCCATCATAAGAATACTTGCCTTCTTCCGGAAAAAATTCAAAAGTGCCTTTAAAGCCTTTTCCTGTTTTAATGGCTTCAAACATACCATCATAACTCATCTCGGTATCAAACCGGTTTGCTTCTCTGCCGAGTTTGTGCGGAGAATGAGCATCGGAACTGGACAGCATAGTGAATTTATCCAATTTGCTCCACTGCCAGTTCATAGCAGGGTCAGAAGAAAAACCGGTTTCCAATGCAAAAATATAAGGAGTAAGATCCCGGAAGCAGGCTTCTACGCTATCGTAGCCACCACGTGAACCGAGGGTTGAAAACCATGGTGTCCATGCGTGTGCCGGCACCAGGTATGCTTTGGGAGAAATATCAATGACCAATTCCAGCAGATCACGGGAAGATAACGGAATGGTTGGCCTTCCATCTATTGACAAACCGGGAAACTTAGCCAGCTTTTCATTGATACGCCGTACAGTTTCAAAATCAGGTGCATATACCAGGTTATGATTTTTTCGCAGTTTGCCATCAAAAGTATAAACAGAGCAAATTTCTGTTGACAGGCAAAAGCGTACAGGCGTTCCAGTGACTTTTATGCCGGGCAATACTGTTTGTAGAGGAGGATTTTTCATTGTAAAAAAGCCGTTACCCTCTGGTACCAATTTGTCCTGCAACTCTGCAAACCAGGCCGGATGGGTAAAATCGCCGGTGCCCAAAATATGGATGCCTTTTATTTGAGCCCATTGATACATGGTTTCGAGGCAAAGGGATGGACTGGTAGCCTGGGCATAATGAGAATGTGTGTGCAGATCTGCGATGTAATACATAATATAAAATTAAAAAAAAATATAGCAATTTGAATGATCAGTTTCAAGAAAAAAAAAAAATAAAGAATTTAATAGCTTTTATGTTTGTATGAAATTCAAAATCCCTTATTTTTGCAACCCCTTAGGGTAAATTCCTCCTTAGCTCAGTTGGTTAGAGCATCTGACTGTTAATCAGAGGGTCGCTGGTTCAAGTCCAGCAGGGGGAGCAGGTCAGACAAGGGTTTCAGAGCATTATCTCTGAAACCCTTTTTCATTTGCACGCAGTTTGCACGTCAATTGTATTTTTGACGTTGATATTTTGGATTTTCTTTTTCAGTGATGGTCTTATAATAAGTAATTTCCCCAACCCCAAATACATCTTCAAATGCGAATTTCGAAAATCAGTATTGAAAATTTTAGAGGCATTTCCAAGTGCGATGTTACCCTACCGATCGATTCTTTTGTAATTATTGGAGATAATAATGTTGGCAAGTCGACAATCATCGAAGCAATCGATTTGGTTCTGGGACCTGAACGCTTATCCCGTAAACCGATAATCGATGAGCACGACTTCTTTGGTGGTTTATACTTCACAGAAGCGAAAGAATCGATAAAAATAAAAGTCGAATTAATAATAACTGCACTTAATATTGCCCAACAAACAACATTCGGTGCTCATATCGAATGGTGGAATACCCTTACAAACTGCCTGGTTGATGAAACTGAAGGGGATAACATTACTGCAGCCATTCGAGTATGCTTCATGGGTGAATACGATTATGATGAGGATGATTTTACTGGTCATACTTATTTTTCCCATCCCATAGTGAATGGAGATTCACTGACCCCATTTACAACACGAGAAAAAAGAGAATGTGGTTTTTTATATCTCAGAGCTTTGAGAACGGGGACACGAGCTCTTAGCTTAGAAAAAGGCTCGCTGTTGGACATCATTTTAAAACTTAAAGATGTTAGACCAAATATGTGGGAAAATGTCTTAGCCGAACTTCGTCAGTTAAATGTAGCCGAGAATCCAGAATTAGGGCTATCTCCTATCTTTAAAGAACTTCAAAGTGCAATTCAAAAATTTGTGCCTGCGGAATGGGGCTCTGCACCACATCTAAAAGTTTCTGATTTAACTAGAGAAAATCTAAGAAAGATTTTAACTGCTTTCATCGCCACAGGAGCAGGTAATTACGCAGCCCCTTTTCAACATCAGGGCACTGGTACTATAAATATGCTTGTATTAGCATTGTTGTCGATGATTGCAGAGGAAAAACAGAATGTAATTTTCGCAATGGAAGAGCCAGAGATTGCGATTCCGCCATATGCGCAAAAACGGATAGTAAATTTTATTTCTAAACTTTCCGCACAGGCAATTTTTACCTCTCATTCTCCTTACGTTATTGAAGAATTTGAACCGGCGAATGTTTTTGTTTTACGAAGGGATAAAGCAGGTAAACTTGATGGAAACCCTATAGAACTTCCCTCAAATTTAAAATACAAAAGATATCGTCAAGACTTTAGAAATCGCTTTGCTGAAAGTTTACTATCTAGAAGAATTTTTATTGCGGAAGGGGCTACAGAAGCGGGTGCCTACTCAACGGCAGCACGAAAATTAGCAGAAGTAAATTCCGATATTTATTCAAGTTTAGAAAATTTAGGAATGTCAATTTGTGATGCAGGATCTGATTCTCAAATTGCAACTTTGGGGGCATTCTTCAGAAAACTTGGAAAAGAAACCTATTCTGTTTTTGACTTGCAGGAAACTAAAGAGGAATTGGAAATTCGAGATAATGTAGATTATCCATACATGTCACCATATAAAGGAATGGAAAAAATGATGATAGAAGAGTTTGATATCGAAATGGCAAAAACATACATGACTGAATTAATCAACGAAAATAATTGGCCTACGCATTTGGCTCAACGTCATCCAAGTCCTATTGATACAGATGAAACGTTAAAAGCAGCTTTCTTAGACTATTTTAAAGATGACAAAGGTTCTGGCAGAATAGCGGACTTCTTATCCCAATGTACAGAAGCGCAAATACCAAAGTTTATAAAGGATACAATAAAAAGCATTAATAATGGTATACAAGTACGGCAGCTCCTTTAATTGTTTCCCGTTTTTATTTAACAAGTAATAAATGGACGCCTTATCAACAAGTTTAAAAATGGATGAACAAAGACAATACTTTGTTGACTCTAATCAACATTGTTTAGTCTTAGGCGGTCCTGGGTCTGGTAAGACAACAATTTCCTTGATAAAAGCACATAACGAAATTGCAAAAGGCAATCTAGAAAAATACCAAAAAATACTATTCCTAAGTTTTGCAAGAGCAACGATAACGAGGATTGTAGAAGCCTCGCAAATATTACTGGATTCACATTCTCGAAAATCTCTAGATATCAATACTTATCACGGATTTTGTTGGGCACTACTGCAAAGTCATGGTTATTTAATAGGATTAAATCGAAAAATTATTTTGTTATCGCCTGTCGATGCTGCTAGCCACTTGGCAGATATTAGGTCAAACAAGGATAATATTGTCACCAGGAAACAAGAAGAGGCAAATGAACTTAAAAGATTAGCGTTTGAGGAAGGAAAGTTATCATTTGATCTATTTTCAGAACTATCAGTTAAACTTCTTAGGCGACACCCTAAGATTGCAAAAATTATATGCGATAAATATCCTCTAATGATATTTGATGAATTTCAAGATACAGATTCTAATGAATGGGATTTAATTCAAGAATTAGGAGTAAGAAGTACCTTGATTACTTTAGCAGACCCAGATCAAAGAATTTTTGAATTTCGAGGAGCTGATCAAGCACGTATCCGTCAATTCAGTGAAAAATTTAAGCCTAGAAATTTTGATTTCGGGATTGAAAATAATAGAAGTCCCGGAACGGACATAAGCGATTTCGGAAAGGACATTCTTACGGATTTAAATAAGGGAAAACAATACAAGGATGTAAAAATAATTAAATGGACTTTTACTTACCGATCTACAACATACACATTAAAGTCCAAAGTTATAGAGGCATGCAAGAGGTTGAATACCAAACACGATAATTGGAGTTTAGCTGTTTTGGTTCCCACTAAAAAATTGATGCTTATAGTTTCGCAAGCGCTATCTGAAAACTCAAATAATTTACCGCCTCTGTATCACTCAATAGCTATTGATGCCGAAGGTCCAACTTTAGCAGCAAGAATTATAGCTTATCTATTGGAGCCAGTCGTTGATACTAGTCTTAAGCTAAGTGAATTGATAAATATGCTTTCTCAGTTTTATCGTGGGAAAGGAGGTAGCAATCCTGGCGTCGGAGATTTAAAGGAATCGGCTGCCTTGTTAAAAGCTCTGGATAAAGCTACTAAAAGCGGAATGATTGGAGAGAAAAGTATTATCTATCGAGCAGATTTATTAGTTCAATCCATTTCAAAAACAAGATTTTCAGGAAATCCAGAGATAGATTGGATTACAATTCGTGAAATGTTAATTCAGTCAAATTGCCCGAGGCTTAAGATAGTAGCTGAGTTGTCAATCTATATAAAACTACTAGGCAAGGGTACCCATCTAAGGGAAGCATTAGCAACAAACTGGAGAAAAGATGCATGCTATTCAAATGCTAGAGAGATAATAGAAAATGCCTTTATGCAAGAACATTTTTCGTCATCAACTAAGCCAAGTAAAGGCATTATTGTGATGAACATGCACAAGGCTAAAGGAAAAGAATTTAATGAAGTGATATTATTTGAAGATCAGTATAACGGAAGATTTTATCCAAAACAAAGTTCAATTGATCAAGCTCGAATTAATTTAAGGGTCAGTGTAACAAGGGCGAAAGAGAGAACAACCATTATGACACCATCGTCAGAACCATCAATTTTATTATTTTAAAATTGAAAACTTCCTGATTTCAGCAACACTTCCTAATTTAAATGATGCTAGATATTGCTCAATTCAAATTTTCCGTTTCTAAAATCTGCTGTTTTCCTCCAAACGTTACTTTCACCTATAACTAGATATGAACCTAGATTCCAGCTTGAATACTCTTTTGGAACTATTTTACCCGTCGTTGGATCGTTCTCTAATAAACTTGCTGTAACTTTTTGTTTATAGATAAAAAAGAACGGCCACTCTCCAAGTAAGCCCGCAACAGACTTTTGATCTTTTTCTAATTCAGTGGCGATATGAATAATTTGATCGTCAGTGGGGATTTTGATGGCCGCTTCAAAAGATTTTTCAACTGGGAGCATCGACGGTTTTAAGTACACAAAATTTCTTGACTTCTTAATTACCTGCCAACCTCTTTTAGACATGATAGCCCATAAGGCTATCGGTGCATTAAATCTGAAAACACCTTCACCAAATTCTTTTGGCGCCTTACCATTGTGCTTAAATGTAATGGTTTCTTCTTTCCAGGCAATTGTATTAAATCGTTTATCGAATTTACCCTCAAATATCGCCATGTTTTTTTTAGCATTAAAGTTACGCTTGGATAACTAATCAATAAGTTTCTTATTTTTAGTTTTAGATATGGAAGTAATATGTTTAGAAGATAAAGCCTTTTATACCTTAATTGAAAAAGTTGTTGATCGCATAAAGTCAACAAACAACATCAAAGAGGACAAATGGATTTCTGGAGAAGAAGCCATGAAAAAACTTCGTATCACCAGTAAGACAACCCTTCAAAAATTGAGAGATGAAGGAAAAATTCGTTTCTCTCAACCAGAAAAGAAAATCATCCTTTATGATACAGAATCAATTGATGAATACTTGGATAAGCATGCCAAAGAAACTTTCTAATACCTATTAGCAGTCCTCTGTAATACGAAAGCACAAAAACTCCCTTATAAATGTTTCCAAAAAACTTTTTCTAACATTTCGTCTTTAACGAATATTATTTGCTATTAAAATAGTAGAAGCGAATTTTGAAACCGTATTTTCTATGATATGAAGCCTTCCCATCAGTTTCAACTCGGAAGGACTTAACACATGGAAAATTCAACCGCAACACATCATGCAACAACAGATCAACCCCGCCTTGATCTTCACCAAAAAATTACAGACAAAATTTTACGAAAGCTTGAAATGGGTGTGGTACCATGGCATCAGCCATGGCTATCTAATCCAGTAGGCAATTTTACTATGCCGGTAAATATTCAATCTGGTAATTCCTACAACGGAATTAATGTTTTGTTGCTGTGGGATGCTGTTGAAGAAAAAAAGTATACATCCAACAAGTGGGGTACATACAAACAATGGAAGACGAAAAACCAAGCTGTAAAAAAAGATGAAAAAGGAACGATGGTCATCTATTATGATACGTTTGAAAAAGAGGTTGAAGGAGAAATTAAAAAAATCCCTTTTATGAAATACTCAACCGTATTCAACATGTCACAACTTGTCGATTATGCCCCCGAAGACTCAATTACAGGTGCAATACCTAAGAGCCCCGTGGAAAAAATTGAAGAAGCAGATACTTTTGTCAGGAATACGGGTGCCAATATTATTCATAGCGGAAATAAAGCTTTTTATAGAAAGAAAAAAGATGCTATCAATATGCCGCCACCGGAAACATTTATTGATACTCCCCATGCATCTGCTACGGAAGGCTACTATAGTACGCTCTTCCATGAACTAACTCATTGGACGGGACATGAAAGCCGTATCGGCCGAAAATTTGGTAAGGTGTATGGTGATGACGAATATGCTGCGGAAGAATTAATCTGTGAACTGGGCGCAGTCTTTATGTGCTCTGAGTTAGAAATTACCAAGTCAAACCTTGATCAAAGTACTGCTTATCTCCACCACTGGATAGAAAAACTAAAAAATAATAAGCATTTTATAACCACGGCGGCAGGAGAAGCTTCCAGAGCAACAAAATACTTATTTCAATTACAACCTGCTATTTGATTAGAGGATGGGCTTAGCCCATCCTTTTTTATTTCTTATGCACCCCTTTTGATACTTGTAATTAAAAATGATACCCCAGATAAACAGAACTTTGTTATTTCTGCAAGTCGATGCTATATCGTAATTTAACTACCAACTTATGGAGTCACCACTTTTTGCAAAAACAGAACACGGAGTCATTGGCAGTCTCGATCACCCGGAGTTATTTAATGAATTTGAACATGATTTCTTGTCTTTTGAGAATCCCATCAATCAAGAGCGGGTAAATTATGTTTCATTAATAGTCTGTCAACATTTTTACGGCTCTAATTACAGTTCATTAAAAAAATTAAAATCTGATCTTAAGACCTTCCAAATAAATTGGAGAAAACCTGTATCAAATACAGAGAGTGTCGCTATGTCGTCCAAACCTATTAACTATAGGATCATTCAACGGCATTTGGCAAAAAACAAAACGCTTAAACACTATGAATTAGGCCTACCGGAACTAGTAAGTTTTTGGATGGACAGGAGTATAAATGCCGCTATGAATTTCAGCTTTGCTGATGGTGATGGAGAAGTAACACTAAAAGACGGCTTACTAAAACAACAGTATGGCGATGGATTTCCAATTGATCCGCAACTAAATCAGGAAGGGCTTTTAATTACGAGTTTTTTGCAACTTGTAATACGTCGTATTATCTACAGCCGAAACTTCCTTGTTAAGGAGTCAGGTAAGTTTTTTACTTCCGAATGGCTTTTTATTTTAAAGGATTTTCTAAATCATGCTATTTCATTAGTAGATATTTCTTTAAATCAATTATATCTCAAAGCACAATACAACAGAAAAGATGGTTGGAAATTTAATGCAATTGATTTAGGCCCCAGGAATGGCGTCAGGTTAATAGATAAACTAAAGTGGGTAAAAAAAATTACAGGCAAAGAGTTAAATATTGAAACTGAAAGAAAAACATTGGAGAAAATTAAAGAGGTCCGTAACCATTTAAATCACTTCGACCCCCCAGCTTTTGTTGCAACAATTAGCGAAGTATGCGAGTGGTTGAATGATATATTTTCGATTCTCGATATCGTTATTAAAATTCGCCGGTGCGCTGGTGAGCCAATTAATAAAGATATAATTGAACTTTACCTTCAACCACGTATAATCTTTTCCCCGATAAAACCACGCAACATAGATTTAAAGGAAACAAGTGTTGGCTATGACTCCGTACGGTACTTGTAATCAAAAACTTACAAAACTAATTTAACAGTACTGAAAAGAATTGTATACTTAAATTGGCTTTCTAATAATTTTGCGACCAAATGAATAATCCTTTTCCTGGTGTCCAAACACTTATTTTTTGTGATGAAACAAAATTCAGCATCGAAAATG
>CAXTPJ010000011.1:0-16472 GCA_964245855.1 uncultured Ferruginibacter sp.
AAATGGTTGCAGGCGATGAACGAGGTAAGCTCCCTGCAAATAATCAATGTAACGGTTAACAGTGGGTGCACTGATGCCCATGCTACGGGCAATCATTTCGGCATTCCAAACCTGGCCATGTGTGTGTGCCAGCATGCTGAGCAGCCTGGCAGTAATGCTGGCAGTAAATTCTACACCAAACAGAATGGTAAGGTCTCTTTCAATGTAGCTGCGGATAAAACCGGTGATCCATTCATTGGCCATTGCTTCGCTGCGGCTTAGCAGGGAAGATGGAAAGCCACCTCTTAACCAATGTTTGTTCTTGTCGGTGTTTGCAGGAATTTCTAGAACATTCAATGGTGATAATTCCCGGTAGGCAATTCTGCCGGCTAAGGATTCGCTTACACCTTTTACCAGTTGTGGCGAAGCGCTGCCAAGCAAAATGAATTTTCCATTGCGGCGGTTACTGTCGATCACCGAACGCAGTACAGAAAATAGTTCCGGTATTACCTGCACTTCATCGATGATAATGCAACGGTCGTTGTTGTCTGTTAAAAAAGTAAATGCATCGCTCAGTCGGCGGCGGTCGAGTGGATTTTCAAGATCTAAATACAGCGCCGGTTTTTTGAATGTGGCTGTGATGGTTTTAGCTAAAGTAGTTTTGCCGACCTGTCTTGGCCCTAATATGCAAACTGCGGGAAATGCCTTCAGTAATTTAATTATTTCCGGTTGAATTGAACGATTGATCATTTAACGAAGGTAGAAAATGATCCTTGAAAATCAAAAGTATGGTTTTGGATTTTCAAGGATTGATAGGAACACGGATGACACTGATTTGGGCAGATGAGAACGGATTAATACATTAGAATAGAGACTTTTTATTGATTTAAAAATTTATAACCTGTTGATATTTGAGAATGAATGATAAAATATATATCCGCATCATTTGGTTTACCCCATGCAATTTTTTTTCTATCCAAATTTTGCTAAATGGGAACACGGTTGACGCTGGTTTGAACGGATGGATACGGATTAAATGAATAGAATAGGGATTTGCTTTACTAGTTTGAAAAACTCATGGCATGTTGATATTTGAGAATGAACAATAGTAGAAAATCCGCTTCATTCGTATAAATCCGTTCAATCCGTGTTTCTATAAAAAAGCTGAATAGAGATATGTTGTAGAAGAGTGCGACGCCAATGCAGTTGCACAAAGATTGTATGCCGGGGTCAAAATTTGTATTTATGCCTTGGCATTTCGCTTTTTGTCTTCCCTTATTTTATCCCAGTATTTTTTTGCAACCATTAGCATTCCAAAGCTTTCACCATCTTCTTTACCCAAATGTTTATGGTGCATTTTATGTGCCCAGCGAATGGCCCTAACGTAGGTATTGTTGCTTCGGGTAAACCATTTAAAACGCTGGTGAATGATGACTTCGTGTACAATGAAATAGGCAAGGCCATACAATGCAACGCCAAAGCCGATTGCAGCTATCCAGTACCATTGGTAACGCAAACCGAACATAATGGAGAGCCAGCAGGGAACAGCAAATATTAAAAAGAAGGCATCATTTTTTTCGAAGAAGCCGGGGCCTTTCTGGTGATGATCTTTGTGAAGGTACCACAAAAAACCATGCATGATATAACGATGCGTTAACCAGGTAATGCCTTCCATTACGAGAAAGGTAAGCAGTATAATTAATATGAATACCAGCCAATGCATTGAGTGTTGTTGTGCTAATAAAAAGTTTTGAGTAAAAGGAAAAACATGATTTGTATGAGCAACAAATGTATTGCGAATTTGTTTTGCTTTGGAAATTTACACCAATGGAAAATGATCAATAATAACACGCTGATTGCAAACCAGCAGGCATAATTGTATAAAGGAATGGTTTCAGTTTTCCATTGCCAGAAACCAAGTTTAACGGCAACCGGTTCCATCAACCAATCGAAGCATACGGCCAGTGTTGCACTGTCGGTAATAACGGAGATAGCTTTTAATGTTGGTGACGGCGATTCATCTAATGGCTTGATTATTTTTTGCAACAACGTTTGCATACTGATGCCACAACAGAAAATAATGATGAACCAGTTGATGCCGATCATAAAAGGGACCTGTAAAAATTTGGGTCCCAATACATTGCCATACGTATAATTTCCAAACAACCAGCCGGTGTTTACGCCGATTACTTCTGCTCCAAATCCGATGATGGCTGACGCTGCAATGAATAGCCAGAACCAGCCATTTTTTTCTGTTTGTGTCCAGATAAGCAAAGCAAAGGAAAGCAGCAGGTTGAAAGGTGTGCAGCGGATAATGAAATCACTTTTAAAAACAAGTATACCCACAACGCCGACTGTATGAAACAATACTGCGATAACGGTAGCGATGTCGTGTTTTGAAAATTGTTTCATGATTTGGTTACTGCCTGCTGTTTTTTAAATCTGCTTCAATGAGGCCGCTTACAATTTTAGCGCTTTTTAAACACAAAGGGATGCCGCCGCCGGGATGTGTACTGCCGCCACAAAAATACAAGCCTTTGATATTACCGGAAAAATTTGGATGGCGCAGAAACGCTGCCCACTTTGAGTTGGAACTGGTACCATACAAAGAACCCATGTAAGAAGCAGTTTGTGCTTCAATTGAAATTGGGTCGAGGGTTTGTTCTGTTTCAATGAGTGTTGAAATATCTTCTCCCAAAATGCGGCTAACCTTTTCCGTTATGCTGTTTCGTAGGGTTGCTTTGATGCTGTCCCAATCCTGTCCGATGTTAGCCGGAGCATTTACCATGACAAACCAATTCTCTTTGCCGGCGGGTGCCTGTGATGCTTCCATTTTGGCAGTAATGTTTATATAGACTGTAGGATCGGCTGCAATTATGTTTTGTTTAAAAATTGCATCAAACTCCTGCTGATAATTATTGCTGAAAAAAATGTTGTGCAGTTGCAATTGCGGGAATTGTTTTTTGATTCCCCAATAAAAAATGATGGCGCTGCTGCTTCGTTCCTGCTGTAAAATTTTTTCTGCTTTGTTGTTGTTGAGCAGTTTTTTATAAGTGAAATAAACATCCACATTGCTTACCACAATATCGGCGGCTACATTTTCATTGTTTACAACAATGCCTTCTGCAACATTATTTTTGTGAATAATACTTTGTACGGGACAATTGAAATGAAATGCGACACCTTTTTTTAACGCCAGTTGATATAGCGCATTGGTAATACTGATCATACCGCCGGTTGGGTAAAAGGTGCCGAGGTTTTGTTCGAGGTGCGGTATCAAACTCAGCATGCCCGGCGCTTTGTAAGGATTGCTGCCATTGTAAGTAGCGAATCGATCAAATAATTGAATTGCTTCCGGCGAAGTAAAGTGTTTGCTATTGTAGTGGTGCAGCGATTGAAACAGGTAACCCGGTTTTACACTTGCCAACGCTTTGCCGATTCTTTTGTGCAGCCAGGTTGTTAGTTTATGCAAAGAGTGGTTTAAAAAAATAGTCCCGATGTTTTCATACAACTTTTCAGATGCCTGCAAGTATTGTGTAACTTTTTCAGGCGCTTCATTGAGTTGTTCTTTTAACTCTTGCGCCAATAAATTTTTATCAGTGTAGGCCTGTACAATTTTTCCATTTTCATAAAAATATTTGCAGGCAATATCAACCGGATGATAGGTAAAGTATTTGTTGATTGGCTCGTTTGCCAGTGCAAATAATTCTTCGATATTTTGTGGTTGCGTAAACAGGGAAGGGCCGGCATCAAAATGGTAACCCTCTTTTTTAAAGGCGGTGAGCTTGCCTCCGGGCTGATCATTTTTTTCGTAGACCGTTACTTCAAAACCCTGTACTGCAAGCCTTATGGCGGTTGCCAAACCGGCGATGCCGCTGCCTATGATGATTGCCTTTTTGGAGTGCATGATGTTTTGATTGCAGCAAAAGAACTATTGAGCGCTTTCCTGCAAATATTCTTTCAGCATCGGTAATGCTATTTTAAACCACTCAGTATATTTAGCCGGGTGCAATAGTATGTCGGTTTCAATTTCTTCAATCGTCATAAAACAATAGTCGCATACTTCATGTGGATCAGGTTCTACAGGATCATCAAAAGATCCGGTGAACACATGATCAAATTCATGTTCGGTCAGCCCATTTTCAAAAGAAGCCCTGTACGTAAAAGAAAACGCAGTTTTTAAATCCGTGCTAAAACCCATTTCTTCCTGCAATCTTTTTTGTGCAGCAACAATAGTTTCTTCTCCCGGGCGTGGATGGCTGCAGCAGGCATTTGTCCATAATCCCCCACTATGATACTTGTCTATCGCCCTTCGCTGCAACAGCATCTGCTTTTTTTTATTGAAAATAAAAACGCTGAAAGCCCGGTGTAACAAACCTTTTTCATGGGCTTCCATTTTTTCCATGGTACCAACCTGGTTGTCCTGCTCGTCTACTAAAATTACCTCCATGAGTACAAGAAAATTTATAAGATATTAAACTGTGCCCTCAGGCCCGCTTTTGCAACAATAAACAATTTTCTATAATTGGGTATGCGGATGCGTTGCTCCAAAATGTTGGAAGCATTGGAATGTTTTATTTTTTTAAACAGCGACAAATAATATTTATACGCTACATACACACCAAACCTTGCTTTTACCGGTAACATCAGGATGCCCTGGTAAGCGTTGGCAAAATCTGCTGCAATCTCATCTTCTATTTCCTGCTTCATCCGTGGTGTAAAATGATTAAAATCAACCCCGGGAAAATAAGTCCGGGAAAGTTGCTGGTAATCGGCCTTTACATCCCGTAAAAAATTTACTTTTTGAAAAGCCGCTCCTAAAGATTGGGCGTACGGTTTTAATTTGTTGTACTGCTCCTGGTTGCCTTCACAAAAAATATACAGGCACATTAGGCCAACCACTTCGGCGCTGCCATAAATGTATTCTTTATATCCTTCTGTTGTGTAAGTGGCATTGGTAAGATCCATTTCCATGGATTTAAAAAATGCAGCGATCAAGTCCGGCGCCACCTGGTATTGGTTGACAGTTATCTGAAAACTGTGCAGGATGGGATTGAGGCTGATGCCACGTTCCAATGCTAAATACGTTTCTTTCTTAAACTCAGCCAATAAAGTGGCTTTATCATATTCATGAAAAGTGTCTACTATTTCATCAGCAAACCGTACAAAGCCGTAAATATTAAAAATGGGAACCCGTAAATCGTGGTGCAGTAATTTAATGGCGCTGTAAAAGGAAGTGCTGTATTCCTTTGTAGTGGCCTTGCTGCATTGCTGACTTAACTGTTGAAAAAGATCCATTGGTGACTGCTAAATTTTATTCTTACAATAATCCGTTCAATAGGGCAATTTTTAAAATTTTGTTTTACTTTTTGAAATGTTTTAGCACTTCTCTTGCAACAACTTCGCCACTAATTAAGCTGGGCGGTACACCGGGGCCGGGCACAGTCAACTGACCGGTGTAAAATAAGTTGCTTACTTTTTTACTGCGGAGGCTTGGTTTTAAAATGGCTGTTTGCAATAAAGTATTTGCTAAACCATACGCATTGCCTTTAAACGAATTGTAATCTTCAACAAAATTGCTGACCGAATAACTCTTTTTGTAGATGATGGCTTCGGTAATGGTTTGGCCAATCCGCTCTTCAAAACGGGCTACTATCTTGTTGAAATATTCTTCCCTCAATGCTGCTGTATCCCCCGTTAATCCTGCGGCTACGGGGATCAGGAAGAATAAATTCTCGTGCCCTTCCGGGGCAACCGTTTCGTCTGTTGCAGAAGTAACACTTACATAAAACAACGGATCAACAGGCCATTGGGGTGAGGTGTAAATTTCTTTTCCGTGGGTATCAAAACTGGTATCAAAAAACAAGGAATGATGTAAAACGTTTTTTAATTTTTTATTCAAACCAACATAATAAGTCAAACAACTTGGCGCCATAACCCTTTTGTTCCAGTAGGCTTCTGTATAATTTCTGCTTGCTGCGGGTAGTAACTGTTGTTCTATAAAATGATAATCTGCTCCGCCAATCACTACATCAGCATCAAATGAAATGGTTGACTGTGGCGTGTTTGCTACAATGGAGGTTGCCATGCCATTCACAATTGTTATTGCTGAAACATTGTGATTGAAGAAAAATTGCACACCCAATTCTTTTGCTAAGGCATACATGCCTTTTACAATTTGGTACATGCCGCCCTGCGGATACCAGGTTCCTAATTTTATATCGGCATAATTCATCAGGCTGTACAATGCAGGTGTATCTTTTGGCAAAGCACCTAAAAACAATACCGGGAACTCTAACAATTGCTGCAATTTTGGATGATGAAAATATTTGCTGATGTGTTTTTTCATAGAGGTAAAAACATCCAGTTTAAACACGCCTTTCACTAAATCCCAATCAGCAAATTCCATTAATGATAAGCCGGGTTGCTGCACCAGTTTATGAATGCCTACTTCATATTTGTAAGCTGCTTCTTCCAAAAATTTATCTAAGCCAGCAGCGCTGCCTGGCTCGATACTTTCGAACAGTTCTTTTAATTCGTTGTAATTAGCCGGTATATCAGAGATGTTATCCGGCCAGTAAACCCTGTAGGATGGGTTTAATCTTTGTAAGTGATAATAGTCGGAAACCTTTTTATCAAACTGGTTAAAGAAGCGTTCAAACACTTCGGGCATCCAATACCAGCTTGGACCCATATCGAAGGTAAAACCGTCAGCTTTTAATTGCCTTGCCCTGCCGCCAGGCTGGTCATTTTTTTCCAGTACCGTTACCTTCCAGCCAGCCTTTGCCATAAAACAGGCAGCAGACAACCCTGCAAAACCGCTTCCTATAACCACAACTTTTTTAGCCACCAATGAATAATTTGATTGGATGTAATTTAGGAAACGATGGGAGAAAATTAAATCGTCAAAAGCGGCTTAATTGTTCTTTCAGCAACTTTCTTGCAAAGTGGATGCGGCTTTTGATTGTTCCCAGAGGTTCTGCCAACATGGCTGCAATTTCGTGGTATTTATATCCTTCAAAATACAGCATGAATGGATTGCGAAAGATATGTGGCAGTTTGTGAATGGCAGCCTGTATATCCTTCATACCTAAAACAACTTCGGCCCTGTTGGCGATGGTTTGCTGGTTGTAATCCAACAAAAACTCATTGGGTGTGTTATCAAAAATAGTGTTCTGCTTTGCTTTGCGGCGATAATTATTGATAAAAATATTACGCATGATAGTGTACAGCCATGCTTTAATATTGGTACCGGTATTATATTTTTCTTTATTCGCCAAAGCCCTGAACATGGTTTCCTGGAGCAGGTCTTTCGCCACTTCATTATCTCTTGTAAGGGTTACCGCAAAGGGTTTTAAAAACTCTGTGTTATTGAGCAATAATTTATCAAATTCGACTGTTGACATAGATTAATCTGTTTAACTTATTATCTATAAAATTAAACAAGATTTTCGCACAAAATCAAATAAATCAGGGCTTTTTTTTAATTAAATGTTAAACGGTCAAATTTGGATGAAAAAGGGTGTTTTTTTGAGAAATTGAGCCATTATAATGTGGAAATGAACTCTGTAACCTCTAAATAAGATTTTTTAAAGCAGATACTTGAGGGGATTTTTTTGTTATAAATGCGGGTTAAGTGACCAGAAACAATCAGGTGCGAATCGGGCAATTGATTAGAGATATTGTGGATGAATTTATCAAAATTAAATTTCTGTCCTACTGCGGTTAGATGGCAAAAAAGATAATCCGGCTTCTTAATTTTCACTACATATTTTACATCATCCAGCGGCACATTTGCCCCGAGATAGATCACTGAAATGCCTTTGCATTTCAACAGGTAAGAGATAAACAATAACCCCAACTCATGGTATTCACTTTCGGGTAAAAAAAGCAATACGGTTTTGTTTGTTTTAAAACCCGGACTAACTTTTTCAATACCCGCAATCAACTTTTGTCGGATGATATTGCTCACCAAATGTTCTTGTGCCGGGTTAATGTGATTGGTAAGCCAGAGGATACCAATCTTTTCCATGTAAGGCCAAATGATCTGTATGATCGTTCTTTCAATTCCTCTTGCTGCTATGTGGTTGTCGAGTATGAATTCCAGCTTTTCTGTATTGAGATCGATCATGCACTGGATCAATTCATTTACAATGCGCTCCAGTTGCGCCTGCTGGCTGTTGATGGCAAGAATTTTTTCTTTCAATTCTGTTTCACACATTTTGCCGATGTGCGAAATTTTGAAACCATATTTATTCAGTAAAGCAACGTTCAATAATTTCTTTAACTCTTCGCTGCTGTAGTAGCGGATATTGGTGTCGGTACGGCTAGGTTTTAAGAACTGGTAACGCTGTTCCCAAATACGAATAGTATGTGCCTTTATTCCGGAAAGATTTTCCAGGTCTTTTATGGTGAATGAATGCATGATTACTATTTATACCTCCTAATACAAATCTTTGTTGAGTTTGTTTGATGCTGCATGGTAAGAATGGCAGGAGGAAGGATGGTAATTACTGTTGATCGAGGTAGATTTTTTTATACCATACTTCCAGGCTGAAGAGTGTCCAGAGGATTTTGGCTCTTTTTTCGGCAGATATACGCACTTTGTTATCCAGTAATTTTTGAATAAAATGCACATCTAAAAAACGGGTGCTAATGCCACCAACTGCTCCAACATAGCTGTAGATAATATCTTTCAATTCGTTTTGCACCCAGCTTTTCAGCGGGATTTCAAAACCTCTTTTTGGTTGGTTGGCCAACTCTTTGGGCAGGTAAGTTTTCGCCATGTGGCGCAATAAATATTTGGTGGTGTTGCCGTTGATCTTATACTGGTCGTTCATGCCCGGTGCGTATTCCATCATTTCTTTGCTTAAAAAAGGACTGCGGCCTTCCAGCGAATTGGCCATGTTGGCAATATCCATTTTTACAAGCAGGTCGCTGAACAGGGTGGTGTTAAAATCCATGTTCATGATCTTTTTTAAACCGCTGATGTCAGAATCTGCAATGTTGTTAAAATCTTGCTGTATCAAAGCCATGTAATCAGCCGGAGGCTTTACCAGGTGCTTTTCATAATCTTCCATGATGTCAACACCAGCCGATAAGTAAATGTGCAGGCTGTCTTTAGAAGCCAGCGAAGCCAGGCGGTATAAATAATTATAGGTTGATTTTTTATTGGTGGCCTGAGGCATGATATTCTTTGCAAGGGCAGCCGTATGTTTTACCAGCGCATTCGATTTAAAAAAATCATAGCGTGCAAAGGGAACATAGCGACGATAGCCGCCAAACAATTCATCGGCGCCATCACCATTTAAAATTACGGTGAGGTGCTTTCTTGCTTCCCGGCTTACATAGTAGCTGGGTATGGCAGAGCTGTCAAAAAAAGGTTCACCATAATTGCATAAAATCTGCTCCACATCATCTCTCAACCCATCAAAGCCAATATTTATTTCAGTGTGTACCGTGTTATATTTATCAGCCACCAGCTTGGCCAGCGGCGCTTCGTTGTATTCACCTTCAAAAGCAACAGTAAAAGTTTTCAACCTGTTGTTGTACTGACTTGCAACAGCAGTGATCAACCCACTATCAATACCGCCGCTTAAAAAACTGCCTACTTCCAAATCAGATGATTCTACCCTTCTTTTTACTGCCAGGCGTAAATGGGCATCTATTTTTTGCAGGCTTTCTTCAAAGCTGTCGGGATTCTGTTGCTTGTATAGTTTATTGATATCCCACCACCTGGTTTCTTTGTAACCGAGTGTGGTGCAGTTGATGATAGCATAACTGCCCGCATTCAGCTCCGTTACATTTTTATAAGGCGTGAGTTGTTTATAAAAAGAACCAAGGCGCAGGTAATGATAGATATTTTCTTCTGCCATTTGCAACGGCAGCAAGCCACCCAGGCAATTCAGCTCACTGGCAAAAACAATTTTTTGCCCATCCTGGAAAATATACACGGGCTTTTTACCGGCCCTGTCGCGGGCAATGAACAGTTGTTTTTCTTTGTTATCATAAATAGCAAAAGCAAACATACCATCCAGGTAATGCAGCATATCCGCCCCATATTTCCTGTACAGTACCAATAAGGTTTCTGTATCAGAAGATGAAGTTGTTTTAATGCCGAGTTCTTCTTTTATTTCGTTGTGGTTATAAATTTCGCCGTTGAAGATGATGGTGTAGCGGCCATCGAGGTGCATTGGCTGTTTGCCGCCGGTGATATCAACAATGGCAAGGCGCAGGTGATACAAATCAACATTGTCGGCAGTAAAGCCATGCTGTTCATCCGGGCCACGGTGAAACATTTCATCGTTCACCTTTTGATAGGACATTTTAAAATTAACGGCGCCGGCAATGCCACACATAACATTCAAAAATTAAGTAGAGCAAAATAACTGTATATTATTGAATGACAATTGATATTTTAAGATAAATTTGTCCGGATACCACTTCAACTGTATGCAGCAAATTGATTTTATAAAACAATGGGGTTAGCTGATATTATATTATTTCCACTGTATGTAATGCTGTTTGCGTTGTTTTTTGCTGCAAGAAGAAAAAGGATACAGGACCCCATCCTGAAAAAATATCACCTGCATGGTTTTTGGATAAAAGTACTGGGCACTGTAGCCTATATTATTTTCAGCGTTTACCTCTCTAAAGGAGACTCCACTTTTTTATATTACCCCGAAGGCATCAACATAACAAAACTTATCCTGAAAGATTTTACCAATTGTAAACTGTTGTTTATATCGGGTAAAGATTTCGATCAAAACTTATTGGCCGATACTTTTAACAAAGGATATTTTGAAAGTGAAAGCAATTATTTTGTTGCAAGACTGGTGACACTGTTTTCGTTTGTAAGCTTTGGGAGTTACAGTGTGATAACGCTTATTTTTTCGATGATTTCTTTTACCGGTGTTTGGCGCTTGTACAAATTTTTTTATGAGCAATACCCTAAGCTTCACAAGCAACTGGCCATTGCCATCATTTACCTGCCTACATTTGTTTTCTGGAGTTCGGGTATATTAAAAGATCCTTTGTGTACTGGTATGCTTGGCTGGTTTACATATTCCATGCACAAGGTTTTTATGAAGAAGCAGTCGATTGTTAAAAACACAATCATCATTATTTTTTCTGCATACATACTGGCGTTGGTAAAGGCTTATATCCTTGTTTCTTACCTGCCGTTCTTCGGGCTTTTTATGGTGCTTACCTACCTGAAGAATATCAAAAACTTTTTTGTTAAGTTGATACTGGCTTGTTGTATCGGGGTTGCGGCTGTTGGAGGTTTTTTAGCGATAGAGGGAAAACTTGAAGAAGAAATGGGCGACCTGGCCATTGGAAAAATTACCGAATCAGTTCAAAATTCTCAACAGAATTTTATGCGTATTGCGGAGTTGGCAGAGTCTTCTTTTTCGCTGGGTGTTGAATTTGATGGAAGCCCGGGCAGCCTGTTTAAAATAGCACCGGCAGGTATTGCAGCAACTTTGTACCGCCCATTTTTATGGGAATCAAAAAAGCTTTCTACTTTACTATCTTCACTGGAAAGTCTTGCCCTGATGTTGCTTACAGTGTATGTGTTTTTTAAAGCCGGTCCGGTAACATTTTTCGGCAGCATCATCAAAGATCCGATGATCCTGTTCTGCCTGTTGTTCTCTCTTACGTTTGCATTGTTTGTGGGCGTTACAACGCTCAACTTTGGTACATTGGTGCGGTACAAAATACCCTGCATGCCATTCTATATTATTGCACTGGTGCTGATATTGCAGCGGCACAGGGATAAGCGGTTGAAATTAGCTTTGCTGAAAGAAAATGATACCGTAAAAGATCCGTAAAAATTTAAAAAAACTGAATGGTAATCAATTAAAAGCGTTCTTGATCCATTGTTAAAAAGTTGATGCCGTTAAACATTGATATTGATCTGCCGATGATATTAAAATGGATTTAATTTTTTATTCATCAAATTTATCGGAACGCAAAACATCATTTTTCTTTACCTTTGGCCGCTTCGGAAAAACACTCTCTCCGTGGCACATTTTTAATCAACGTTTTTGATTTAATATGCCAAAAGACAACTCTATTACTTCCGTATTAATTATCGGCAGTGGCCCCATCGTTATAGGACAAGCTTGTGAATTTGATTACTCCGGAACCCAGGCTGCACGCAGCTTGCGGGAAGAAGGTGTAAAAGTAATCCTCATCAACAGCAACCCCGCAACCATCATGACAGACCCCATGATGGCCGACCGGGTGTACCTGCTGCCGCTCACTGTTGAAAGCATTGAACAAATATTAGAAGAAAATGAAATAGACGCTGTGCTGCCTACCATGGGCGGACAAACCGCATTGAACCTTTGTAAAGAAGCGGATGAATTGGGCGTTTGGGAAAAGTACAATGTTAGATTAATTGGCGTTGATATTAAAGCCATTGACAAAGCCGAAGACAGGGAAAAATTCAGGTTGTGGATGATTGAAATGGGTATCAAAGTTTGTCCTGCAAAAATTGCTAACTCCTTTTTAGAAGGTAAAGAATTTGCACAGGAAATTGGTTTTCCATTGGTGCTGCGCCCTTCGTTTACCCTGGGTGGAACCGGCGGTGGCATTGTGTTTAAAAAAGAAGAGCTGGATGTGGCATTGAACCAGGCACTAACGGCAAGCCCTATCCACGAAGTGCTGGTTGAAAAAGCAGTGCTGGGCTGGAAAGAATATGAACTGGAATTATTGCGTGACAATGCAGATAATGTAGCCATTATTTGTACGGTTGAAAATTTTGACCCGATGGGTGTTCACACCGGTGATTCTATAACAGTGGCGCCGGCTATGACATTGAGCGATACTGCTTTTCAAAACATGCGCAACACTGCTATCAGTATGATGCGCAACCTCGGCAATTTTGCCGGTGGTTGTAATGTTCAGTTTGCATTGGAACCTGCAACAGAAGAATTGATTGTTGTAGAGATCAACCCAAGGGTAAGCCGCTCTTCTGCCCTTGCCAGTAAAGCAACCGGCTACCCTATTGCGAAGATCGCTGCCAAGCTGGCCATTGGTTATAATCTGGATGAATTAAAAAACCAGATCACGCAAAGCACTTCCGCATATTTTGAGCCGGCACTGGATTATGTGATCGTCAAAATTCCCCGCTGGAATTTTGATAAATTCAAAGGCGCCAACGATACGCTTGGTTTCCAGATGAAAAGTGTGGGAGAAGTAATGGGCATCGGCAGGAGCTTTGCTGAAGCGGTTCAAAAGGCTTGTCAGAGTTTGGAAAACGAAGCCGTTGGCCTGGGTTATTACGGCCAGAGTTTGATGAAGGCAGATGACCTGATCGAATACATTAAAGTGCCGAAATGGGACAGGATATTCCGCATAAAAGATGCACTGATGGCTGGCGCCAGCGTTAAACGCATTTGCGAAAGTACAGGCATAGACCGCTGGTTTATTTACCAGATACAAAAGATCTGCACTTGTGAAAAAGAAATTGCTAAATATGATTTGAAAACATTGCCGGATGAATTGCTCACTGAAGCCAAACACTTAGGTTTTAGTGATGAACAAATTGTCCGGATCATGAGGGAAGAAAATGCAGAAGCGATTTACGAACGGAGAAAAGCGATGGGCTTAACAAGGGTATTTAAAATGGTAGATACCTGCGCTGCAGAATTTGAAGCAAAGACGCCTTATTTTTATTCTACGTTTGAAAAAACAGCGCAGAGCAACACCGGTTTGATTGCTAATGAAAGCAAAGTTTCTAGCAAGAAAAAAATCATTGTTTTAGGATCCGGCCCTAACAGGATTGGCCAGGGCATTGAGTTTGACTATTGTTGCGTGCATGGCCTGCTGGCGATAAAAGAAGCAGGTTATGAAGCTATCATGGTAAATTGTAATCCTGAAACTGTTTCTACCGATTTTGACATTGCCGATAAATTATATTTTGAACCCGTGTTTTGGGAGCACTTGTGGGAAATAGTTGAGCATGAAAAGCCTGAGGGTGTAATTGTTCAATTAGGCGGACAAACAGCTTTGAAACTGGCCAAGCGTTTAACGGAAAAAGGCATCAAAATTATCGGTACTTCTTTCGATAGTATGGACATTGCCGAAGACCGTGGCCGTTTCAGTGATATGCTGAAAGAACTTGAAATTCCTTATCCAAATTATGGTACTGCCTACAATACAGATGAGGCCATTGAAGTGGCCAGGCAGGTTGGTTACCCGGTGCTGGTTAGGCCTAGTTATGTATTGGGCGGACAAAGAATGCGGATCGTTATCAATGATGAAGAGCTGGAAAAAGGTGTGTTGAGTTTATTGAAACATTTACCCGGCAATAAAATTTTGATTGATCATTTTTTAGACCGTTGCCAGGAAGCAGAGATCGACGCCATTTTTGACGGAGAGCATTTTCATGTAATGGGTGTGATGGAACACATTGAACCTGCTGGCATTCATAGCGGTGATAGTAATGCAGTGTTGCCGCAATTTAACCTCACACCGTTAGTGGTACATAGCATGGAAGAGTATGCAGAAAAAATTGCCCGTGCGTTAAATATCAAAGGGTTGATCAATATACAGTTTGCCATTAAGGATGGTAACGTGTATGTGATCGAGGCAAATCCGAGGGCGAGCCGTACCACGCCGTTTATTGCCAAAGCGTACCAGATACCTTATTTGAACATCGCCACCAAAGTGATGATGGGGGTAAATAAATTAACGGACTTTAGTTTTGAGAAGAAACTGACTGGTTTTGCTATCAAAGAACCGGTTTTTTCTTTCAATAAATTTCCTGGCGTAAACAAAGAGTTAGGGCCGGAAATGAAGAGTACTGGTGAAGCCATCCGTTTTATCAAAGACTTGCGGGATCCGTATTTCAGGCAGTTGTATAAGGAAAGGAGCATGCACTTGAGTAAATAAAATTGTATATTTGGTTATGAGATTTATCCACGAGGACATCGATATTGAGTTAAAAGGCAATCTGTCAGATGATATGACGGATGAAGAATTCTTTAATTTTTGTACTCAAAATGATAATCAGCGAATCGAAAGGGACGAAAATGGTCAAATTTATATTATGGCACCAGTTAATTTAGAAGGTGGTAATCAAAATGGGGTCATTTTCGGTGAATTATATAGTTGGAATAAAATTCAAAAAAGTGGGGCTTGTTTTGATTCCTCAACAGGCTATACGCTATCTGATAAATCTGTTCGTTCTCCTGATGCCAGTTGGATTCCATTATATAAATGGGACAGCATAAATAAAACTGAAAGACAAAAATTTTCTAAAATTTGTCCTGATTTTATTGTAGAATTAAAAAGCAAATCAGACAGTTTAAGCTATCTTAAAATCAAAATGCAGAAGTGGATTGAGAATGGGTCCAAGCTTGGTTGGTTGATCATTCCCGAAAAAGAAGAAGTCCACATCTATCGTGCCGATGGCAGCATTGAAATTATTAAAGGCTTTGATAAAAAGCTCTCTGGCGAAAATGTATTGCAGGGCTTTGAATTGGATTTAAGTATTTTGAAATGAGTCCTTCCTCTGCGCAGCGTTAATTTTTTCACCTGCATTCGTTTAATATTATTGATTTTATTTCTTCTCAACTTTTTGTAAATGGCGGAAAACCAGCAATTGGCGCATCTTCATCAGCATCATCAAAATATCCGATGCTTCGCGATAAAAAATAAAGTTGGCTGCTATCATATTTTTGTTCAAGCCATTCCAGTATCTGCTTCCAGCCAAATTGTTGCAGTAAAGAGTAAATAGCAAAAAAATCTTTTTTCTTGCCCCTACCACAAATGATATGCATCTTCATAGCAGCAATATCTTCAACCGAAAAGTAATTGACACCATCATAATTGATAAATGGCTTTAGCAATTTTGCCGGTTCTTGCACAAAATCAAATTTAATTTTATTGATGAATGCAAACAACATTTTACTATTGCTGTTAACAAATTGAAAATCTAATTCTTTAATGGATGATAGAACAATTTCTAATTCCCCGGGAGAAAGCTATCTGGAGAAAAAATATCCAAATCAATAGAATTTCTGTGACCTAATTGCAAAGCGAGGGATGTTCCTCCTGCCAAAGCAAACTGTTGATTGATGGCATCAAAAGAAAAACTGCAATAACTGGTATGTTTCTGCTTTAACGGTAAAATGATGAAACATACATTCGGATTTGGAAATATTAAAATAATAACTGCAGAAATCTACTGTTTTAGCATCAAGCTCCCTGCTTTTCTTTAGTGCTGCCTGGATTTCTTCTTCTTTATAAAGTTTAGTAAGCAGATAAAAATCTTGTAAAAAACGCCGTGTGACAACTCTTTCTACTATATACCGGATGTTTTTTTTAATATCTATATTTTCAATGCAGTATCCCAAAAAAGGTATTGACTAAAAGGAAATATTCCGGATGCCAACCGGGCATTTAATTTTTTGTATCGATAAATTTAAAATACTGGCTCATTTTAATCAAAGGTATATAATTCAAATTATGCTTTGTAAAAC
>CAXTPJ010000012.1:0-16382 GCA_964245855.1 uncultured Ferruginibacter sp.
TGTGCCGTTTGATATCTACGTCCACATTTCCGGCATCGATCTCATCCGCAATAAAGATGGCTCTTTTTATATTTTAGAAGATAACCTGCGTACACCAAGCGGCGTAAGTTACATGCTCGAAAACAGGGAGATCACCAAACGCATTTTTCCTGATCTGCTGCCGCAGAACAATGTCCGCAGCGTAACAGAGTATGCTACCATCCTGCATAAAAACTTGGTTTCATTATCGCCACGGTCAGAGAACCCGACCATCGTGTTGCTTACGCCGGGCATTTACAACTCTGCCTATTTTGAACACAGTACCCTCGCAAGGTTAATGGGCGTTGAGTTAGTTGAGGGCAGCGACCTGGTAGTTGATAATCATAAAGTGTATATGAAAACCACGGCCGGCCTGCAGCAGGTAGATGTAATTTACCGCAGGGTAGATGATGACTTTTTAGACCCGTTGGTTTTTAACCCGGATAGTATGCTGGGCGTTGCCGGCCTAATGAGCGCTTACCGCAAAGGCAACGTGGCCATTGTAAATGCAGTAGGCAACGGCGTTGCAGATGATAAAGCAGTGTACACATTTGTACCGGCCATGATACGGTATTACCTGAACGAAGAACCCATTTTAAAAAATGTTCCTACTTTTCAATTGGGAAAAGATGAAGAACGTAACCATGTGTTTAAAAACATCCGTGACATGGTGATAAAAAAAACCAATGGCAGCGGTGGCTACGGAATGCTCATGGGCAACGCTGCAACCGATGCTGAAATTGAAGCATACAAAAGCGAAGTGTTGCTGGAACCGAGAAATTTCATTGCCCAACCCATCATCAGCCTGTCAAGCGTACCATGTTATATGGATGGAAAATTACAGGCAAGAAGGGTTGATCTGAGGCCCTTCGCTTTGTGCGGGCCAGATGGCATCGAAATAGTTCCGGGCGGCTTAACAAGGGTTGCCTTAAGGGAAGGGTCCTTGATTGTAAACTCATCGCAGGGCGGTGGAAGCAAAGATACCTGGGTGCTGGCACAGTAAGCGGACCCCTCTAAATCTCCCCCGGTGGGGGAGACTTTTGAAGCTTACTAACTATTAATCTCTTTTAAAGAACACGGGATATATCCCAACATATTATTCACTCTAAATTATAAAAGAGCTTGCTTTGACCCCCCACCGGGGGACAGGGGGGCCGGATTTAATATGCTTAGCAGAGTAGCCGATAGTTTATACTGGATGAGCCGGTACATGGAACGTACCGATGGCATCTTAAGAATGTTGAAGATCAACTATGCATCGTCGCAGGATGATGTACAGGAATTTTCATGGATGCCCGTTTTGAAGATCTTTACTTTTTTAACCGAAGAAGAAGCAACAAAACTGGCATACAATACAAGAGAGGTGCTTAAGTTTATGGTGATCGCTAAAGACAATCCCAACTCTGTCCTCAACATTGTTACCATGGCAAGGGAAAATGGCCGAAGTGTGCAGGATCATATTACCAAAGAAATGTGGCAGTGCCTCAATGATTTTTATCATACCATGCGGGAGGAGCGGCTGGAAGATTGGCTGCAAAAAGAAGATCCCATTACAGTACTGGATAACCTCTTAAAAAAAGGCCTGTTATATTTTGGCACTACCGATGTAACCATGTCCCGTGGTGAAGGAAACTCCTTCATCAACATTGGTAAGTATTTGGAAAGGGGCATTCAGTCAACCGATATTCTTGATATCAAATTCAGCAACCGGGACTACGAAGGCGACCGGATGAGCGACACCACTTACTGGAAATATTTACTCATGTCCATCTCCGGTTACGAACTGTATTTAAAAACCTACCGCAGCGGTTTTGATGCAAAAAATGTGGCGGAACAAATCGTACTCAACGAGCAATTTCCACGCTCTGTCATTTATTCTGTCAACCGCCTGCACCGTTATTTCGAAAGGTTGAAAAATGATGGCCATGCACAGGCTTTTAATGAGATCAATTTCTTGATCGGTAAACTTAAAAGCACCATCCAATATTCAAAAGCCGAATCAATAAAAGGCGATGCGCTGCATGGGTTTTTATTCGATACCAAACAGTGCCTGCTGGATATTGGCGATGCGTTAAGCAAAAAATATTTTGCTTATTCATAAGATAAAAATTATGGGCCGGGCGGCAGAATATGAATTTCGCTTTACAGGCGTCGCACTCTTGTACAGTTTACCATCATTGAACATGGACAACATTCAGCCATGTGTTAAGAAACTACTTTTAAATAGAACAATATGCCCAAGTTTATCATACACCACATCACCAAATATACTTACGCCGAACCGGTAAAAGATGCTGCGGCGCAGATCATGCTGTTTCCGTTGAAAGACGAAAACCAGTCGGTAGAAGACCATGAACTGGAAATAACCGGCAACCCCAACGTAGAAATATTTGAGGATTATTATGGAAACGAGATCGGTTCTTTTATGAACATTGAACCACATATCGAAATGGTCATTTCGTCTACCATCAGCGTTACTACCAAGCCGGTTACTTTTCCGGCAGATGAAGCGCCCGCCGAAGTGCAATGGAACCATTTACAGGACATAAAAAATATAGTTCCCTTCATCGATTTTTTAAAGCAGGAAAACTTTGACGCACTGCCGGAATTAAAGAAAGTGGCCGATGCAGGCTTTTATAAATCGGTGTCTGTTTTTGTAGCGCTGCAGCAATTAACGGAATATGTTTACAAGAATTTTGAATACGTTCAGGGCATCACCAATGTTACGACAACCCTCGATGAAATATGGAAACTGAAAGCAGGCGTTTGCCAGGATTTTGCACACATTTTATTATCGGTGTTGCGGTTATTATCAATACCTGCAAGGTATATAAGCGGTTATGTTTGCCCGCAGGATGGTAAGCTCAGGGGCGAAGGCGCTACCCACGCCTGGGTGGAAGCGTATGTACCTTTTTATGGCTGGCTGGGTATGGACCCAACCAACAACTGCATTGTAAGCGACCGCCACGTTCGCCTTGCTGTTGGCCGAAATTTCAGCGATTGCTCGCCAGTAAAAGGAACGTATAAAGGCACTGCCAAACAAACCCTGGAAGTAAGTGTAACAGTATCGCATGAAAATGGAACACAATCTAAAAAAGCTGCCGCAGCAGCATTGTCAACCAAAGCAGCCGGCAATAAATTGGACAATGGCGCCGGCGAAGACAACTCTTACAGAAAATACATGGAGATGAAACAGCAGCAGCAATAAATATTTTGCAGTCATTTGATCAATCCGGAGTTGCAAAAACTTCGGATTTTGTAGTCCTATAATTCAGCCATCTTTTTTAAGAAATCATCTTTGCGACGGGTAGAAACTTCCAGTTCTGTACCATCGGTCAATACAACAGAGCCGCCCTTGCCTTTGTTATAACTTTTAATGTAAGCAAGGTTGATGAGTTCTGAATTATGCACCCTAAAAAAATCCTGGTCAGCCAATAATTCCTCAAACTCTTTCAATGTTTTCGCCACCACAATTTTCTGTTTATCGGCTTTAAAAATGGTGGTATAATTCACATCGCTGTGGCAACGGACAATATCTTCAATATTTAAAAAAAGCAACTCGTTTCCGGTAGGAATGGTAAGGCGTTTTTTCTTTTGTGGTTGCTGCAGGTTATTTTCAATTACGGCAGCCATCAGGTTGGTTTGCTCTACTGATGTTTTGTTAAGCTTATCCAATGCTTCCTGCAGGTCGTCATCATCTATTGGTTTAAGTAAATAAGCAATAGCGCTGAATTTGATGGCCTGTATGGCAAAGCGGTCATAAGCAGTGGTAAAAATAACCTTAAAGTTGATGTTACCACATTCTCTTAATAAATCAAAACCAGTACGGTCATGTATTTGTACATCCAGGAAAATGAGTTCTGGCTGATGTTCTTTAATGGCTTTGATACCCTCCTTTACTGATGTTACCGAAGCCAGCAATTGTATCGTTGATGCATGATGCTGTAACAGGTTACTCAACCGGTCTATACAATGCTGTTCATCATCAACAATTATTGCTTTGATCATTTTTAATACTGTTTTTAAGAAGAATAAATATACCCTATTTTTTGCTGTACAGTAAATGATCATGCTAATGCATAAATCAAAAAGCGGTGGTCAACGGCAACCGAACTTCTACCCTTACACCTTCTTCAAGGTCGCTGAGTGTTACCGCAGCTTTGGCATTTTTTATCCTGTTTAAAATATCTATTCTTGCCTGAGTGATCTTCATTCCCAATGAGGTTTTTTCTTCTTTCTCGGGAACGGCAGTTTTAAAAGCAGCAGATTGTTTTCTTCCGATACCATCATCCTGTACAATACAATTGATCATACTGTTATTCTCTTTTTTTATCTCGATCAAAATAATGCCTTTGCCTTCTTTTCTTGCAATGCCATGCCAGATGCTGTTTTCAACAAATGGCTGCAAAATCAATGGCGGAATTAAAGTGTTATCGGTATCAATGTCATCCCCTACTCTTATTTCGTAAGTAAATTTATTGTTCATACGCAATGCCTCCAGTTGCATATATAATTCCAGTGCTTTTAAATCACTTGCTAACGGTACATCTTTTTGTTCAGAATTTTCCAGGATCATCCGCATCAGTTTGGCAAACTTGGTCAGGTATTTATCAGCCAGCGGCACATCATTCTTTGCGATGTAATCACTGATAGAATTGAGGGAATTAAAAATAAAATGTGGATTCATCTGCGCCCTCAGCGCTTTCATTTCTGTATCGGCTACTGTTATTTTTAATTCGGCTTCCTGTTGTTTTTGTTTGGCATCCCGCCTTTTTTTGTAAAATATAAAACTCACTAATGATGCTAAAAATAATATACCAGCTCCGGCAACAACAAACTTTTTTATGGCAGCCTGGCGGTTTATTTCGGCAGCAGCAACCAGTTCTTTTTTGTCGCTCTCCAGTTTCATTTGTTTCTTAATAACATCCACTTTTTTCTCTTCACTGATAAGACTGTCTTTGGCTGTTATGGAACTTTTATAGTAAACGAGTGCGCTGTCATAGTTGCCCCGGCTTTTAAAAATATCACTCAGCATTTCGTATGCTTCTTTCTGGTACTGATAATTTCCTGCTTGTGTGGAAAGTTGCAATGCCTGCCTTGCATACGGTTCAGCTTCTTTATGGCGGTTGGTAAAGATCATGGCTTCACTAATGCCGTTGAATGATTCTGCCAGTATGCTGATATCCCCGCTTTCATTAGCAAAATCAACGCTTTTATTAAAAGCAGAAAGCGCTTCCGTATATTGCTGCTGCCGGTTTAATACCACCCCTGCATTGGCATAACAGTAAGCCGCTATCTGTGTAAAATGATTTTTTTCTGCAAGGGTAATATCTTCTTTAAATTTTTCGAGCGCTTTGTTTAAATTATTTTTTCCGAGATACACATTGCCAATATTCAACAAGGCGATTGCCTGGCCATACATGGAATTCATTTTTTTAGACAACTGGAAAAAACTCTCAAAATTACCGAGCGCTTTATCCAGTTCTCCGATCTTCATAAAAATTTTTCCGGTATTGTTATAAATGCTCCCGTTGAACATGTCATCATGCAACGGCCCGGCAGCTTTTAATGCTAATTCATTTGCATCAATTGCGCCGGAATAATCGGCGTTGGTTTCTTTTAAAACACCTAGCTGGCGATATGCTTTAGCAATGCCGGGCGCCCAATCTATTTTTTGGGCAAGCGCTAATGCCTGCTGCGTTAGCAACAGGGTAGTATCTGCATTTGGATGGATGTACCCCTTGCAAATCAGGAGATAAACATGAGTAGTATCTGCATGGTTTTGGGCATACTTTTTTTCGAGCGAATCTGCCAGTCCTTTTATATTTTGTGCTTTCATAAAACAGGGCTGCAGTAAAAATATCGTGAAGAGCAGAGGTGAACGCATTTCGAATATTTTAAGGGAGAAGACAGTTGCCGGCTATGCTGAAAGATAATTAAATATTCATTTATTTAATTATCTGTAGCGAAAAATAAATTATCCTCATCAAAAAATAAATCCCGGTTTTCATAGCCTTTTTGCAATGGTATGTTTGATAAAACAAAGCAATCATCCATTTAATCATTCATCCAAAAACAAACAATCATGAAAAAGATCATCATCGCAACTGCCCTGTTTTTAGCAACGGTAAACATTTGTACCGCCCAGGCTTTTACAAAGGGAACCAATTTAGCAAGCGCTGCCATCGGCATCGGCAGTTCTATTGGCAGTTTTAGTAACAGCAGCCAGGCCCCGGCTTTTAGTGTACAATACGAAAGGGGAATTGCCGAAGCCGGTAACAACGGTATAATTGGGGTTGGCGGCTACCTTGGCGTAAAAAGCTATAAATACTCCGGCAAGTCTGGCACTTACGAGTATTCGCAAAAATGGAACTACACTGTTGTGGGTGTAAAGGGGGCTTATCATTATCAATTATCGAATGATAAAGTTGATGTATATGGAGGCGTAATGCTATCGTACAACATCCTCAGGTATAAATTTGAAGACAACGATAATTACACTGAAAATGATTACAGCCGTAGCTATGGAAGCGCTGTAGGTTTTACAGGGTATGTTGGAGGAAGGTATTATTTTGCTGAAAAGGCTGCAGCTTTTGCCGAACTGGGCTATGGTGTAATTTACCTGAGCCTCGGCGTTACGCTGAAATTTTAGGGGTTTACATTTATTAAAACCCGTTGTTCAATTGTACGATTGGGCAACGGGTTTTTGTTTGTATAATCTTCACATCAATCGAGGCCAGTTCAAACTTTTATATTGAACAGGCAAGCCAGCGCATATTCGGTTTGCGTTTATCAAAGCAAATACGCCTGCACAAACGAAAATGGTTTGCAAAAAATAAACCAGCTACAGCAAAAAATAAATGCTGCTTGAGCCGGCGGTTTTCGGGCAATAGTTTTACACCATCATTCACCAACAAAACAACATGTATGAAAAAGGTTACATCAATTATTGCGTTAATCGTATTATTATCTGGCTTTTCAGCAAACGCACAAAAGAAAACAAAACCGGCAGCAAAAGCCACTACGCAAAAAACAACAACTGCACAAGTGCCGGCCGAGGAAGAGTTGGTACCGGTGACTGCAGAAAAAGGTAAAGAAGTAGTAGCGGTTTATCCTTTCACCTGCTCCGGTTTTTCTTACTATGATTACGCCCTTAATGCAGGCACTGCCATTGAATCTGGTTTGGTAAGAAGCAAACGTTTTACGGTAGTAGAAAGAAACCGTTTTGGCATCATTAAGCAGGAAGAACTTTTTAAAGAAGCCAATACAGAAGATATTGTTAGAAAAGCCAAAAAACTGGGTGCCAAAATAGTAGTTACCGGAAATGTAATGTCTGCAACAGATGGTACACAGGGCCAGCACAATGCGTTTACCAATGGCGTAAGTTACAAGTATATTGCCCAGCTTAACATCATGTTCAAGATCATTGATGTTGAAACGGGCGCCATTTTAAAGAGTGAGGCGGTGCTGGGTTCCGGCAAAGGCAATACGCCCTCGGAAGCCATGCAGGAATCTTATAAAGACATGGATACCAAGGCCAGGATACAGGTAGCAGAATTTTTACCGCAGCGTTTTCAGTATGCCAGCGAAGTGGAAGTAGATAAAAAGAACCGCCTGAAAAAATTCAAGATATGGGGAGGAAGTGAACAGGGTTTAAAAGAAAAAGATGTAGTAGAAATTTACAGGCTTACCTACACCATCAATCCAAAAGGAAAAAAGATCGAGGAAAAGAAACTGGTGGGCACAGCTAAAATAATCGAAATAAACAGTGTTGAATCCTGCACCTGCGAATTGCAAAAAAGTGGAGATATAGGGGAAAGCCTGTTGAACGAAATAAAAGAAAAACCGGAAACCATTGTTTTTGAATACAAGGGCACAGCAAAAAATGGTGGCTTTCTGGGATTTTAAAAATCATTTCATCTTATCCTAAACTGTTTGTATTAGTTGATATTACAGGGGTTAAAGAAAAGGCTGGATAAAGCACCAAAGCACCAGCGTGATTATTTTTCCTTTTCCAAAAAGGAAAAAATAACAACATCATATTTGCCACTTAAGTTCAATACCAGTCCTGAAGCTGAGGACACATTAAACTAACAATTCAAACAATTTGTCAATGCTGTTGATGGTGAATGATACCCTGAAACAATTGCGCTGGCAAACCCTGCTGCTGATACCCGGTAGCAGGGCCGCCAGCCAATTATTGTATTCACCAGGCATAGTAATATTGTTCATAAATGCTATTTAATTGTCATTGTTAAATCAATGTCGTTTACTTAACAACTTTTTTCAAGCCCTCCTGAATGAAATTCCCGCCAGCATGAATCTTTCGGGCTGGCAAAGAATGCAAAGAGACAAAGGCGCAAAGTTTTATTTCTCTTCTTAGCGTTTTTTCTTTATTGGCGCCTTTGCGTGATTTTCCTTCAGTAAACGACATTGATTGTTAAATAACCAAACGCCAAAGAATCATCTTTTTTTGGATGGGCATCAATTCATAATTTTCTTTTTAACTTCCGTGTTCAATTGTTTGTATGAACGGTCGTAATTATATCTCTTATATTTTTAACCCGCTGGAATTGCTGCGTACCAAAAAAGTATTGCAGGTAAACCCAACGGTGGCCCCTACCCGAAAAGAACCGGAAGAGTTGAAGATATTTGTGTATGATTACAATGCAACTTCTTTTGAAGTAAAGGAGTTTTCAGATGTGCCATCTTGTTTTGCGTATGCTGATTCCCCAAAAACTACCTGGATTAATGTAGATGGTTTACGAAAAAAAGATGTAGAAGCCATCTGCGAAAAGTATGGCATCCATCCTTTGATTGTGGAAGATATTTTAAGCCTTGGCCAGCGGCCCAAAATGGATGAGATAGATGGCCTTGTATTTTGCCTGCTCAATATGCTATATTTCAATGAAAAAGATTCGGCAGTTGAAACAGAGCAGATCAGTATCATATTGGGTAAAAACTTTGTGATCAGTTTCCAGGAAGATGCCAACAGGGACGTATTTGATCCGTTGAGGGAAAGGTTGAAGATAAGCAGCAGTAAAGTAAGGCATCTTGGTTCCGACTTTCTGTTTTATTCTTTGATAGATATGATCGTGGATAATTATTTTTTGGTGATGGAAAAACTGGGTGAAAAGATAGAGAACCTCGAAGAAGACATTGTAAAAAGCCCTAATAGCCGAAGCCTTGCAAAGATCAATATGCTGCGTAAGGAAATGATCGTTTTAAAAAGAAGCATTGCACCGGTAAGAGAATTGGTAAACGGAATTTTAAGAAGCGATAGTGAGTTGATAGAAGAACGTACAGTAAAATATTTTAAGGATGTGTACGACCATATCATACAGGCCAACGACCTGGCAGAGAACTACCGGGATATGATGATGAACTTACACGACTTGTACCTGAGTAATGTAAACCTTAAAATGAATGAGGTAATGAAGGTGATGGCAGTAGTTACCTGTTTGCTGGCACCCGCCACCGTTATTGGCGGTATTTTCGGGATGAACTTTGAAAGATTACCACTTCTTCATAACAAATGGGGCTTCTTTATTTCGGTAGCATTAATGCTTATTATACCACTGATAATGCTCCGTGTATTCATTAAACGGGGCTGGTTTAAATTATAAATCCCTTTTTATTTTGGCTGTTAGAGAGTCAATAATTTACATTCCGGAGCATATTTCTGGCACTTCAACCGTTTGCAGATAAAAATATTTTTTCTTTCTGTTGCATATCCAGAATTAATATTATACTTTCGGAACAGTTTTCATAGGGTACGGATTAAAAACGAACCGGGGTTTCCACCCTGGTTCTATTTTTTTTAAGCCATTACTGTTTATAAAATCCTCAAAATATATTTTGCAACCGATGATGCCACAGAAAAAAAAGCCTGGTGTTGATGTAGTACTGGATGTATTGAATGAAACACTGGCTGCATATCCTGCCTCCGATTTTGTAAAAAGCCTGTTGTTTCAATACCAGGAAAAGGGCGGCCTCAGCAAAAAGCAACTGGAAGGGTTGCACAGCAAAGCATCAAAAGTAGAAACGATTGCTCCCGGTAAACTGGCAACGCTGGAAGCCATTATTTTAAAAAAGCCAACCCGCCAAAAATCTCCGTTACCAACTGCCATTGTTCCTGTAGAAAAAGATAACAGCATTGGTGAAATGATCAACTCAATTCTTGAAAAATATCCACAACATAAAAGGGTATTATTTTATAAAACAAAGTTTGATAACAATGAAACCATCTCTGCGATTGAAAAATCAGAACTGGAAAAATTTAAAAAACTGCTGCTAAAATAAAACAGCCGGAAAATCATTTTCCGGCTGATGATCATCATGTGACTATAAAACTGTTACCAACTTACCAAACTACTAATATTGCTTTTTACCTGTGAATAAATACCCTGGTATAGTTCATTCATAATTTCTTCTTTCCTGGGCATATTGTAACGGTTGTTAACCAATGCCCAGTCATTGCTGCTTAATGCCCTGCTGTCGCCTGAATAAGAAGCTACTTCCTGTTGCCAGTAGTAACTGTTGCTGTAGTTATCGTAAAAAATATTTTTGCGGGTATCCGCTGCTGTTATGTTTACATCCATCGTTGCCCTTGCATTAAAAGATTGCTTCTGAATGTTGAGCGTGGCATATACCGTTTGATAAGTAACTTTTCCTGCAGTATCTTTTCCTGTTTCTATTTTCTTGCTCAGGTTGCGGCTATAGTTATATACTGTTGGCCTTGGAATATCCATTTCACGAACAGTAAGATCTGTTATCCAGTCTGGTTGCACATCATCATTATATCGAAGGTCTCTTTCAGTGTAAAACTTAGCTGGATACCGGCTGGCATAATTACCTCCCAATTCGGTTGATAATTTTTGAGCGAAATTATTGTTGCTGTAAGCATTGCCCTGCCAGTTGGTATTAATGAAAACGGAATTATCCTGCACCTGGTTGATCAAAACATTTACAATACCGGCTTCATAAGCAATGTCCATTTGAGCTTTGCTATCTTTATAATTGCTGACCCAGTTGCCGGTTTTCTTGAATGAATTGTAAGCTTTTTTTGCATCTTCCCTTGTTTGCTGATTTAAGTAACTGATACCGGTTTGATAATATGCTTCAGCGGCACCCTGCTTTACTGCGTTGATCTGGTTTTGATAACTTACTGCTTTTATCAACCTGGTTGCAGCATCTGAGCCTTCAACTGCATCATACATACTTTGTAAAATGTAATATTCACTCAGTATTTTTTCCCAACGGGAAATATCTGTATAGGTATTGTAGGCTTCAATTTTATCGAGGTGCTTTTGTTGAACCTGCCTGTACACTTCAGGCAAAGCTGCAATGGCAATGGTATCATCGCCGTGTTTGTTTAATTGTTTAACTACATCATACAATGTTTTGTCTTCATTGCTGCGTAATAAATAATCCTGGCTGGTTTTACAGGAAGCTAGTAAAAGCATAGCTGCGATTGCTGGTATAAGTTTTTTCATGTTGTTTTTCTCCTTTGATGAACAGGGATCAAAGCAGGTACCAAATGAAAGCTGCGGTAATGAGTTATATAATTTTTAACAGGAAGGAAAATCTTTGAAAGAAAAGGCCATTTTAAGGAATGGATTTATAAATAACAATACCCGGTACCTCATATTTCAGGCAGGTAATTCATCGATGGTTTTTTGCACATCTATATTATCATCATTTTATCAATGAAGATCAGTTTACACCACATAAAGCACAACAGAACAACCTTTAAAGTTATTAATCCATTGCCGGATTATTCGTGTACAACAATCCAACATCTAACCAGGAAATTAATTTTCAGCAGGCCTTAAATTATGAAACCCTATCCTGGTTTCTGTACGGGTAACCATTACTGTAAAATCTTTCCATACAGGTAAGGTTGCTTCCACAGCCAAAGCTTCTACTGCATTGGTAGTTTCCGTTCCTTCCCATAAGTATTCAAAACTGGGCAACAAGTAGGTAATCCCACTTAAAATAATTGTACTGCTAAAATTTGCTGATGCCATTGCTTTTTGCAACGATTGATAAACATCCTTTTCAGGAGCTCCATGGAGCTCAATTCTTGTGGTAAATTTTGCCATTGCGGTAAAAGTTATTAGGTAAAACGATTTGGCAATCTTTAGAGGTGAGCAAATATATATCATTTTACATATCAACACAGTAAAAACCACATTTTTAACAGAGTATTTTTACTCTTGTAATAGTAATTCTACAGCGCTGTAAGTAATCATCCACTTTGCTACAATTTATCCTATTAAATTTTGTTGCCATTCGCCACGGCTATTTTCCAATCATCACTTTAAAAGTTAATTAACTTGGTCATTTAAAAAAACATAATCCATTGTAAACCAAAAACTTGAAATGCCACTAATTAATATTCACCACCAGCTACTAAAAAATAAATGGTATTATGTGTTGCATAGTACCAAATAATGACTTAGTTTTGTGTTATAAATCGATAGCGACATAAAAACGAAATGCTTTTATGTTTAAATCAAAAAAAGTACAGCCATGAATTATTTTAAAACATTGAAGCCATGAATATCGAAAACACCGCCAGCCAGATGCGTAAAGGAGTGTTGGAGTTTTGTATCCTTTCGGTGATCAAACAGGGAGAAGCTTATCCCTCCGACATTATCGACAAAATGAAAGCGGCAAACCTCAACATTTTTGAAGGCACCCTGTACCCGCTGCTCACCCGATTAAAAAATGCCGAATTTCTTACTTACCGCTGGATAGAAAGTAACAGCGGTCCGCCCCGTAAATATTTTTCCCTAACAGAAAAAGGAGCGGCTTTTTACAAAGAACTGGAAGCCACCTGGAATGAACTGGCCAACGCCGTACAGGCACTTTCGGAAGCAGAGCAACAACATTCAAATAACCATCCTGGCGGAGCGCAGGAAACCAACTTCAACAACCCGCAATAAAAAAAGTATAGCCATGATTTTTGTTGCAGGCAAAATCAACTAACGAAACATTCTAACACAATTAGCCATGAAACAAGTAATAAATATAAACTTCCACGGACAGGTAGTTCCCATAGAAGTTTCTGCTTTTGATTTATTGAAGAACTACACCGATTCACTCGCCCGGTTTTTTACAAACGAAGATGGCAAGGAAGAAATCATCAATGATATAGAAAGCCGCATTGGCGAACTTTTCCAGGAAAGATTAAAAAAAGGCGCCACCTGCATTACAGATGAAGATGTGAACGCTATTATAAAAAGCATGGGCCGCCCGGAAGAGTTTGACGGCGAAGAAGAAAAAGTAGCCTCCAGTTTAGGGGAAAGGACAGAAGAAAAAAAGCAATCTTCTAACAACCAGCAAAGCACCAATACCGGTACGCACAAACGACTGTACAGGGATGAAAACAATAAAGTAGTAGGTGGTGTATGTGCCGGTTTGGCCAATTATTTTGGTACCGATACCATGATCATCCGCATCATTTTCTTACTGGTAGCGTTCACCGGTGCAGGATTTTTAGCTTACATTATTATGTGGGTGGCAGTACCCAGCAGCTCTTCAACGGAAATTGGCGGTATCCGCAAAAAATTATTCCGTGACCCGGATGATAAGATCATTGCCGGTGTGTGCAGCGGTATCGGTAACTATTTTGGCATCAGTCCCTGGATACCGAGGGTAATGTTCTTTTTACCATTCTTATCAATTGTTTTCCGTTTTGGCCATTGGGGCTTTACCGATCCGGGTGATTTTTTCAACTTTTCTTTTAGCCCGGGTTCTTTGATTGTGTATGTAATTCTGTGGCTGGTATTTCCTGAAGCAGGCACCACTGCAGAAAAGCTGGAAATGAAAGGCGAAAAAGTAGACATGAATTCTATCAAAAATTCTGTAGTGGAAGAAATGAAAGGTGCACAAAAAAGAGCAGAAAAGTTTGGACAGGAAGTAAAGGTTTTTGCAGAAGAAAAAGGCCAGCAAATGGGTGCTGAATTGAAAACAGCCGCTAAACGCAGCAGCCGTTCTTTAGGAGATTTGATTGTATTGCTGGTAAAAATCTTTGCTTACATCGTTGTAGGATTTGTTGGACTGGTGCTGGTTGGCGTACTCTTTTTCCTCGCTATTTTTTCCATCGGCATATTCCCATACAAAGCTTACCTGTTAACAGAAGGCTGGCAAAATGCATTGGCCTGGGGTACATTGATATTCTTTATTGCGGTACCGGTAGTGGGCGTGATTGCATGGATCATCCGCAGGTTGGCAAAAATGAAAACCAACCGCAAATTACTCAGGGCTACTTTCATCAGCCTCTGGATCGTAGGCTGGATCTGCTTTATGTGTCTCGTTGCTTTTGTAACAAGGGATTTTAAAAACATCAACAATGTAACAGAACAGGAAGTAGTGCTCAGCAATGCCAAAATAGACAAACTGGAAGTAACCAGCAGCTCCCCCGACAGGAAACTGTACCGTTATAATTCTTTCAGGATACAGCCTTTCGACGGAATTGATGATGACAGCGCTTATCTTAAAAACATTGAAATCAAAATTGTAAAATCAACAACAGACAGCTTTAGGGTAACCATTGCAAAACTGGCAAATGGCCGTACCAAACGCTTTGCTGATACACTGGCCAACCGCATCCAGTTCAATGCAATACAAAAAGATTCTTTGCTGGTGTTGGATAAAGGCATTGCCATCAACACCACTGATAAATTCCGTAACCAAAAAGTTGTAATAACCATCTATGTTCCGGTAGGCAAACAAATAAAAATCAACCGGAATGTAGGCTGGAGCCACAACGTACATTTCAGCGGGCCGTGGAACGATGAAGATTTCAACCTTGATATTGATGATGAAGAAAGGGGATGGGATGAAGGTGTTGATTACATCATGAGAGCCGATGGGTTGTACACTTTAAACGGCCTGGCTGCAGATGAAAACAAGCGTCCTAAAAAAGAAGAAAACGATGAGGAGGATGATACAGATGATAGCAGGAAGAACAGGGACAGCAACGGAACAAAAATGCAGAATGAAAACGGGGACACTTACCGATACGACAGCAAGCCCGCAGAAAAAATTGATTCGTTGAAATTGAAGCTGGATAAAGAAAAACAACGCATCAAAGATTCTATCAAAAAAGACATTGAAAAATCTCAAAAGCAATTGGAAAAAATGGCGGAAGTAAAAGACAACCAGCAGCCGGCCAGTTTAAGCAGTTACCAGATGCCACTGTTTATTCACATGGTAAACCTGGATTAAAAATAGTTTCAATAGTTGAGTTGAAGTGAAACAAAAAGGCCCTGCCATTATTGGCGGGGCCTTGCTTTATAAACAATTTTAGCGGGTGGGCACCATTTGGGGTTAACTCACGAGTGATTTCAGATTGCATTTTAATGAGCATTTTTCTCTTACTGAAATCACCACAATGGCAATCTCATTTTGCTTTACATTTGCGCCACATCAATTATCATACAATGAAGAATACTCCTTTTACTCAACAACATATTGCGCTGGGCGCTAAAATGGCTGAATTTGCCGGATACAATATGCCCATCAGCTACAGCGGCATCAACGATGAACATGCTGCAGTGCGCAACAATGCCGGTGTGTTTGATGTAAGCCACATGGGCGAATTCATTTTAAAAGGAGAAAATGCTTTGGACCTGATACAGCGGGTAACCACCAATGATGCTGCTAAATTAACCAATGGCAAAGCACAATACAGTTGCCTTCCCAACAAAGACGGTGGTATTGTGGATGATTTGCTGGTGTATTGCATGGAAGAAAACAAAGCCTATATGCTGGTGGTAAATGCCAGCAATATTGATAAAGACTGGGATTGGATAAGTCAATACAATGATAAGGGTGTAGAGATGCACAACATCAGCGACAAGACCTGCCTGTTGGCCATACAGGGGCCAAACGCCACCAAAATTTTGCAGCCCCTGACAGAACTGGACATTTTGAATTTAAAATATTACACGTTTGTAAAAGGAACCTTTGCCGGAGTTGATAATGTGGTGATCAGCGCAACCGGTTACACCGGTGCCGGTGGTGTGGAAATTTATTTTGAAGACAGTAATGACAATGCCACTAAAATATGGGATGCCATTTTTGAAGCAGGTAAAGCTGCCGGCATTAAACCCATCGGCCTAGGTGCAAGGGATACGTTGCGGTTAGAAATGGGCTTTTGTTTATACGGCAACGATATTGATGATACTACATCGCCACTGGAAGCCGGCTTGGGCTGGATCACCAAATTCACCAAAGACTTTACCAACCGGATTTTTTTTGAAAAGCAAAAAGCTGTCGGCGTAAAAAAGAAACTGGTAGGTTTTGAAATGCTGGAAAAAGGCATTGCCCGTCATGGGTACGACATTAAAACT
>CAXTPJ010000013.1:0-15299 GCA_964245855.1 uncultured Ferruginibacter sp.
CTCATGATCTTGTTGCAGCAGATATACAAACACTGGATGACCTGAAAAAAATACCGGTTACAACAAAAGAAAATCTTCAGCAACGCAACAATGATTTTCTATGCGTTGAACGTAACCGGATCATCGAATACAGTTCTACATCCGGTACATTGGGCAGTCCGGTCACCATAGCATTAACCGAAAATGATTTGGCAAGATTAGCGTACAATGAATATTCGTCCTTTACCTGTGCAGAAGGGACTGCAGATGATATTTACCAGTTAATGCTAACGCTCGACCGGCAATTTATGGCGGGCATGGCTTATTATTCCGGCATACGAAAAATTGGCGCCGGCATTATCCGGTTAGGGCCAGGCGTTCCATCGTTGCAATGGGAAACCATCCTGCGGTTGAAGCCTACAGCCATTGTTGCGGTGCCGTCGTTTATCATCAAGTTGATCCAGTTTGCAAAAGAACACAACATCGACATCAACCAAACCTCCGTAAAAAAAGCGATCTGCATTGGAGAAAATATTCGCAACACCGATTTTTCTTTAAGCATTTTAGGAAAGAAAATTACCGATGCCTGGAATATACAATTGTTTTCTACCTACGCATCTACCGAAATGCAAACGGCGTTTACAGAATGCGGTGCTTTCAACGGTGGCCACAGTCAGCCTGAACTGATCATTTTGGAAATGCTGGATGAAAATAACCAGCCCGTTGCACCGGGCCAGCCCGGCGAAGTAACGGTAACAACGCTGGGGGTGGAAGGTATGCCGCTGCTGCGTTACAAAACCGGTGATATTTGCCTGCATTTTGAAGATGCCTGCGCCTGCGGAAGAACCAGCACCAGGCTATCATCTATTGTTGGCAGAAAAAAACAAATGATCAAATACAAAGGCACTACGTTGTATCCGCCTGCATTGTTTGATATGCTGAATGAAATGGAAGATGTGCTTGACTTTGTGGCGGAAGTTTATTCCAATGAAATTGGAACGGACGAAGTGATGATCAACATAGTGCCGGCAAACCTTTCAGAAGAATGTGACCGGAAGATAAGGGCGAATTTGCAGGCAAGGTTAAGGGTAAGCCCGCATGTAAAATACCTAACGGTTGAAGAAATACAAAAAATGCAATTCCCGGAAGGAGGAAGAAAAATAACCCGTTTCATTGATCGCCGGGGCTGATCATGCTGTTGCTGGTATGGCTAAAACCGGTTGCTGGCTTTTGCTTTGTTCAATGGCCACCATAATTGTTTCAAGCATTTCATCATTGGTAGCGGTATAGTCAATATCTAACGGCGCTTTAAATTTTACCGATAGGGTAGTACCTTTCTTTTTAAATTTCAATCCTTTTTTATCAAACGCAATATTGAAACCGCTGATAACGATCGGTATCACAATGGGTTTGTTTTGTTTGATCAGTAGCACCGTTCCTTTTCTGCCCGGTGCAAAATTTTTGGTAGTGCCCTGCGGAAAATTAATCACCCAGCTTGTTTTTAAAGCCCGGTCAATTTTTCTTACATCAGATGGGTCCAGCCCTTGCCGCACTTCTTTGCTTCCTTCATTCCAGGTTCTCTTTACAGTAATGGAGCCGGCCAGTTCAAACACACGGGTAAGCCAGTTTTGTTTCATGGTTTCTGCCGCCGAAACAAAATGAATATTGGTGAAAGGGTTGAGCAAATAATAAGGCACCCCCAACCTGTTTTTCTTTCTCCATTTTACTGCACAAAAAATATGAAGAAAGGTGATCACTTCTGCAAAATAAGTTTGGTGGTTGCTAACGAACAGTACATTTTGTTTGGGAAGATTTTCCAGGTGTTCTGTGCCTTCAACAGATAGTTTATTAAATAAAGTAAGCCGTGGATAAAAGGCAGAGCCTATAGTGGCGTACACCACCGCCCTCACAAGTTTATTATTTTTTAGCTTGGTAAATATTATACTCATACGGCAAAGGATAAATGTATGGGTACTAAAGTAGGAAATTATTATTAATAATATCGCTATGAGATTGCGCAAAAACCATAAACTAAAATGCCGCTTCAATTTGAAGCGGCATTTTTTATAAAATGTCAGTAATTATCAGCCAATGTCATTTATTTAATAACCTTTTTATACCCAACTGAATGAGATTTTTGCCAGGATGAACCTTTCGGGCAGGCAAAGAATGCAAGAGGCAAAGCTGCAAAGTTTTATTTCTCTTCTTTGCGTCTTTGCTTTCTTGAGCGCCTTTGCGTGATTGCCTTAAGTAAACGACATTGTATTATCAGTTCCTGAAAGCTTCCTGCATCTTCTGCATCAGTTCTTTTTCAATCATCCGCTGTGCAATCAATATCATATTTTTGAATGCTTCTGCATGGGAGATGCCATGGCCGATGATAACGGGCTTGGCTACCCCCAAAACGGGTACGCCGCCATACATTTCAAAATTAAAGCGGTCAAAATGCTCATCTTTTATCTGCCTGCGCTGAACAATATCATATACACTTTCCGCCATTTTTAATACCACATTGCCGGTAAAACCTTCGCATACCATTACATCGGCTTTGTCGATCAAAATGTCACGCCCTTCAATATTTCCAATAAAGTTGAGTTGCTTATTCTCTTTCAATAATGGATAGGTTGCCTGCGCTAAAATATTCCCTTTGCCTTCTTCTTCGCCAATGTTTACCAGCCCAATTTTCGGGTTGCTGATGCCCAAAATATGTTCAGCAAACAAAGAGCCCAGTATGGCAAACTGGTTCGGGTTTTCTGGTTTGCAATCGGCATTGATACCGGCATCCAGCAATAATCCAAGGCTGCCGTTTTCTCTTGGCATATAAGCGCCAATGGTTGGCCTGCTAACCCCTTCGATGGCTTTGATGCTGAACAAAGCGCCCACCATCATGGCGCCGGTGTTACCTGCACTAATAAAGGCATCCATTTTTCCACTGGCCAGTAAATGAAAACCAATGGCAATAGAAGACTGCTGTTTTTCTTTTAAAGCTTTGGTAGGGTGTTCATGCATTTCAATCACCTGCTCAGCATGGACAATGTTGATGTTTGCATGCTGCAAAAGCCCGGCTGGCAACAATGTTTTGATCTGGTCCTGGTTGCCGATTAAAGTAAGGGTAGTATCTGCGGGAGAAGAAGAAAAAAATAACTCGATTCCTTTTACTGCTTCAGCCGGGGCATAATCCCCGCCCATCATATCAAGGCCTATGTTCATTGGAGGAGGTGCTTTAAATAAAAAATTCTAAGTTTTACATTCAATAATCGAATGTAAAACTTAGAATGCAGTAATTGAAAAAAATATTATGCTTTCAGTGGAGCTTTTTCAGCTACCACCTGTCCTTTGTAGTATAATTTTCCTTCACTCACATGGGCACGGTGGCGCACATGGGTAAGGCCGGTTGTTTTGTCTACTGTTAAAGTAGTTTCTGTTGCCTTATAATGTGTCCTTCTCTTGGCGCTGCGTTGTTGCGAATGGCGACGTTTGGGATTTGGCATTGTTGTAAATTTTAATTGTTGTTTATTGCTTTAATACTTATTTGTTTTTTTTAGCGGGCTTCTTAAACTGCTCCAGCCCTTTCCAGATGGTGTTGGCATTGGCCCCATCATCCCTTACTTCCATTGCTTTCAATTTTTCCAGTACTTCTGCATTGCATTTGGAACCTCCCATTTCATCGGGGCCGCATGTTTTTTGCATCGGTACACTCAACGTTACAAATTCGTAGATCCAGTCGTTTAAGTGTAAATGGCTTTCAGTTCGGGAGATATAAAAAACATCAGGATCTTCTTCCTTGTCGTTCATCTCTTCCGGGTTGTCAACCATTTTAACCAGCATGTTGAATTCATCCCACAAATCCATGGTAAGTGTGTTGTTACAACGGTCACAAACCACATCCGCTTTACCGCCAATTTCAAATTTCAGCAACATGAAACCATTCTTCTTGTCAAGCTGTAATTTTATGTTGGCAGTACAATTGGTAAAATCTACTGCACCTTTTTCAGCAAAGAACTTGTCATCCACCTCATAGCTAAATTCATGGATTCCGGGCTTTAAACCCACAAAAGCTATCTCGAACGCCTTTCTTTTTCCCATAACTTTTGGTTTAAAGGACGGCGAAGGTAATGTATTTTACCCAAAAAATGATAATCTTTTAAGAAAAATTGCCCTGCCATATCCCGGCAGCATTGTTTTTTATTATTTTTAACCCTTATGATCGCTAAAAAACGCTGGATAACCCTGCTTATCCTGTTCATTGCTGCTGTATTGGTCCGCCTTTTTTCGGCCGATACCATGCTGGTGGAAAAATATTATTCTACCGGCCTTTATCCTTTCATCTCTGCGATATTAAAATATATTTTCGGATGGCTGCCTTTCAGTTTTGGCGATGTATTATATGGCTTGCTGGCGCTCTTTATTTTAGCCCGGTTGTTTCACCTGTTCCGGGCCATCTATCAAAAAAGGATCAATCTGAATAACCTGAAATTATTCTGCTTTAATGTAGCTACCCAATTGTTGGTGGTATATATAGTATTCAATGTTTTATGGGGCATCAATTACAACAGGCAGGGCGTGGCGGTACAATTAGGGCTTACAATGGAACAGTATTCTACGCAGGAACTGATAACAGTAGATTCCGTTTTATTGCAAAAAGTAAATGAAAGCCGGGCGGCTATCGTTCGCAACAGGTATGTTTTTAAACAGCCCGCCATAACGTTTGAAGAAGCCGGTTTGGCTTACGCACAGTTGTTGCCACAATATCCTTTTTTGCATTACAAACCTGCTTCTATTAAGTCTTCTATGTGGGGATGGGCCGGCAATTATCTTGGGTTTATGGGATATTATAATCCGTTTACCGGTGAGGCGCAATTGAATACCACCGTCCCAAAATTTTTGCATCCCTTTACCGCCTGTCATGAAATTGCCCACCAGTTTGGTTATGCAAAAGAAAACGAAGCCAATTTTGTAGGATACCTGGCTGCAGCGGCATCTACCGATACTGTTTTTCATTACTCCGTTTACCTTGATCTTTTTTTATACGCACAGCGTAATTTGTACGATGCCGACAGTACGGCGGCTAAAGCATTTGCCGGTAAATTATTGCCCGAGGCAAAGGCTGATTTAAAAGAGTGGAAAGACTTTACCAAAAGCCACAAAAGCCCGATAGAACCCATGAGTAAATGGTTGTATGGTAAATACCTGCAGCAAAACCAGCAACCAACGGGCATGCTAAGCTACGATGCAGTGACAGCCTTTGTCGTATCGTATTATAAAAAGTTTGGTAAGATATAGTTTTGCCCGTGCCGGAAATTGTTTCGCCTTTCAATAAATGGTTGCAGTAACCGGTCAGCCTCTGATCCAATTTGTAAGAATAATCTCAGCAATTTACTTTAGGTTTGCGGTGCTTGAAAATCGAGCAACCGAAATAAAATCCTTTACCGAAAAAATTAAAATACTATCCCAAAATGTCGTTACAATTATCACGGCCGATTGCTTTTTTTGATATCGAGGCCACGGGTGTAAATCTTTCCACCGACCGCATTGTAGAAATTGCCATAGTGAAAATTTTTCCGGGTGGCAGCAGGGTGGTAAAAAGAAAACTCATCAACCCTGGTATGCCCATTCCGAAAAATGTGATCGAGATACATGGCATTACCGATGAAATGGTAAAAGATGCGCCAACTTTTAAACAGGCGGGAAATGAGTTAAAACAGTTTATTGAAGGATGCGACCTTGGAGGATATAACAGCAACCGTTTTGATGTACCGATGCTGATGGAAGAATTTTTAAGGGCAGGAATGACGGTTGACCTGAGTGACAGGAAAATGGTGGATGTTCAGCATATTTTCTATACCATGGAGCCACGCACTTTATCTGCCGCCTACAAATTTTACTGCGAAAAAGAATTGGTAGATGCACACAGTGCCCAATCGGATGTTGATGCAACCATTGATGTGCTGATGTCACAGATAAAACGTTATCCTGAATTGGGCGATTCTGTCAATTCAATTTTAAATAAGATAGGCGAAGAAAAGATTGTAGATTATGCCCGCAGGTTTGTTTTTGATGATAAAGGCGTTGAAGTATTCAATTTTGGCAAACACAAAGGCCGTTCTGTTACGGATGTATTAAAGGCTGAACCTCAATATTATGACTGGATGATGAGAGGTGATTTTCCTTTGCATACCAAACAAAAGCTGACGGAAATTTTGAATCGTACCCTGTTAAAGAATAATTAATTAGAAGTTGTTGAAAATATGTTAGTGGTATATTTACCAACATTTTGTAAATTCGTAATACATCAGCAAAAAAAGTAATTGGAAAAGCTTGTTATCATACCAACTTATAATGAGAAAGATAATGTAGAGAGCATCATTAAAACGGTGTTCGATTTACAGCAAAATTATCATATTCTAATTATTGATGATGGATCTCCCGATGGTACTGCTGATATCGTAAAATCACTTTTCGCACAATTTCCCGGTCAGTTATTTTTAGAAGAAAGAAAAGGCAAACAGGGTTTGGGTACGGCCTACATACATGGTTTTGTTTGGGCGCTGAAACATGGCTGCCAGTTTATTTTTGAAATGGACGCTGATTTCTCACACAATCCGAAAGACCTGGAACGTTTATACGAGGTTTGTAAAAACCAGGGTGCCGGCATTGCTGTTGGTTCAAGGTATATCCGGGGCGGTGCCGTAATGAACTGGCCAGCCAACCGTATTTTACTTTCAAAGGGTGCTTCTTTATACACAAGGATGATCACCTGGATGCCGATCAAAGATCCAACCGCAGGTTTTGTTTGCTACCGCCGGGAAGTGTTGGAAACAATGAATTTTGCCGCCATCAATTTTGTGGGTTATGCCTTCCAGATAGAAATGAAGTTTGCCGCCTGGAAATTGAATTTTTTAATAGCTGAAGTACCCATCACTTTCATCGACCGCAGGCATGGCGAAAGCAAAATGAACAAAGGCATTATTAAAGAAGGCGTACTGGGTGTTTTAAAGCTTCGCTGGATGAGCATGTTCAAAAGCTACCGCAGGAATGTAAAGAACAACACACCCTTATTTTCTGTAGAAGACGGAACTCCTTTTCAATCCCCAGAAGTAGCCATTGACCGTAAGTAATAAAGCATTTTAAAAAGATATTGAAGGATCGAAAACGATCCGAAAGTAAAAAAAGCAGCAATCAAAAATTGCTGCTTTTTTGTTCCTCCCTGATCCTGACATAGGGAAAACTAAACTCACTAAATAGCTGATCTCCTAAACCATAACCCGCAACCCGTAACTAGTAACCCATTACTCTCCCTCACTTCTCCATCAGCACTTTCAAATTATCCAGCCCTTCCTGTAAATCGTCGCCTACCATCTTTTCCATATTCATAAACAACAGCATGGCATTGAAAGGATATTTCATCTTACTGTTAAAGCCCCAGGTTACTTTTGTTTGGTTATCGCCAACGGCAGTGGTAGTCATATAAGCGTCAGCCAGGCCTTCAAAAGGTTTAATGAAATGCAGGCCAAGGTCGATCCTTTCGCCTTCTGTTACTTTTTTAATGGACTGCTCACCTTTGCCGGCTTCTTTCTTTTCACTGTCCCAGCTATATACAAATCCTGGTGTGCCATCAGTGCCCTGGTAGCTTTTTTTCATAGCAGGATCTATCTTGTTCCACTTACTGTAGTTATCCTGGTTTTTTACATATTTAATGTAATCGAAAACCTGTTGCTTTGGTTTGTTGATGGTAACCGTTCTTTCTACTGCGTAATCTTTTCTTACAAAGAGCGCAATGATGAGCAGTATAATGATCAATGCAACAATAACGAGTAAAATAATTTTGAGCACTTTCATAATAGCAGCGTGTTGGTTTAGGTTTAAAAGATATATTTTTTGGTATGGAGAGGCAAAAATTATGCTTCCATTGCAGAAAAATTCAACAGCCAGTTGTTGCCGAATTTATCTGTTAGGTCGCCGAACATGGCGCCCCAAAAGGTATGCTGTATGGGGTGTGTAGCTTTGCCGCCATCTGCCAACACGCTGTATAGTTTATTTATTTCCTCTTCACTGTTGCAATCAATACAAAGCGATACTGCATTGCCTTTTATCAATCCTTCTTCCGGTACGCAATCGGTAGCCATAATGGTTATAGCGCCGTTTGTAAGGGTTGAATGTAAAATGCAATCTTTCATTTTTTCAGGCATTTTACTGGCCAGCGGCGATTCACGGATTGTTTGAAAATAAAGTTCTCCGCCGATACAGTGTTTATAAAACGTCATGGCTTCCCTGCAATTGCCATTAAAAGTTAAGTAAGAATTGATCTGTGTCATAATGTATTCGTTTTTCATAAAGAGATTCAATGGTCGGGCAAAACAGATGCATTGCAGCCGGCCTGCTTCAACCATTTTAATAAGGTTGTGTTGGCGATCATGCCACTGCGGCTTACAATCCTTAATATATTGTCACAATCATTGAGGTCAAAATTGGCTTTATAATCTGCAAATTTTTGATGCAACTGTTCTATCAGCAGCCTTGCTTTTTCTGCACAATCCATATCTGTTTTAAACACTTCGATCATGTTGATTGGCTTTGAATGATTGGTCCTGAAACTGATCACAAACCTATTATGAAAACATAACACATCAACTGTGCAAAAACGTCAATGACTGGGGTTGATTGCGACAGTCAACTTACTTATCTTTATTGCATGAAACATGTATCTATTTTAGTCCCCGAATCATCTGTTATTGAAGCCGTGGCCGATCCACGTTATATGTTTGTTGCCGTCAACCAATTCCTGCAATCGCAGGGCAAACCACCTTTGTTTGAGATACAATTGGTTGGGTTAAAAAGCGAAATAAGACTGGAGAACAGTTTATTCTCAGTACACACAGATGCTTTGCTGAAAGATGTAAAAAAGACGGACCTTATTTTTATTCCCGCCCTGGCGGGAGATATGAAAAAGGCAGTGGAATTAAACAAAGAAGCGTTGCCGTGGATCATTGACCAGTACAACAAAGGAGCAGAAGTAGCTTCCTTATGTTTGGGTGCATTCTTACTGGCTTCTACCGGATTGTTAGAGGGAAAAAAATGCTCTACCCATTGGTTGTTCGCCAACGATTTTCGCAATACTTTTCCAGGTATTGAATTGGTAGATGGAAGCATCATTACCGAAGAAAACGGCTTGTACAGCAGCGGTGGTGCTACTTCTTACTGGAACCTGTTATTGTACCTGGTGGAGAAATATACCGACCGGGATATTGCTATCCTGGCTTCCAAATATTTCGCCATTGAAATTGACCGCAACAGCCAAAGCGCTTTCATGATGTTCCAGGGACAAAAAGAACATGAAGACGATGCCATTAAAAAGGCGCAGGAATTTATTGAAGACAATTTTCCTGAAAGGATTTCAGTTGATCAACTGGCAGACCAGTTCGCCATTGGCAGAAGAAGTTTTGAACGCCGCTTTAAAAAAGCAACCAACAATACGGTAGTGGAATACATGCAGCGGGTTAAGATAGAAGCTGCCAAACGCAGTTTTGAAAGCAGCAGAAAAAATATTAATGAAGTGATGTATGATGTGGGTTACACCGATACCAAAGCCTTCCGGACTATCTTTAAAAAGATCACCGGTATTACACCGATCGAGTACCGCAATAAATACAATAAGCAGCCTGTAATGGCTTTTGCATAAGTTGACTTTCCCCAACCCTGGCGGCGGTTGTAAACCCCGCCAGCGGTGGATAGAGTGTGAACAGTACATAATTTTCAGCCGAACTCAATTTAAACTGTAGTGATGAAGTCGTTTTTGATATTCATTCTTTTTTTTAAATCCCGGCACATACATTTTATTGGATCCAATATTTTATACCTGCTCCATAAAACTGTTATTACAACCTTGGCGGCGGTTGTAAACCCCGTCAGCGGTTGATCGCACAGGTTGGTCATGTAAATTGCACCTCATCTATCTTAACCAAATACCCATATTTTTGTGGCTGACCAACAAAAGGTCATTGCCATACCATGAATATTGAAGTCAATAAAAATGAAGATGCCCTTAAACTGGCCTGGAGCCAGGTAAGGCAGCGGTTAGAAAAGATCTACGAAGGCGGCGGAAAAAAATCAATCGAAAAACAACGGGAACGAAATAAACTCACCGCCAGGGAGCGGATAAAATATTTGTGCGATGAAGGAAAACCTTTTGTTGAGATCGGCGCCTTTGCCGGGTTTGAAATGTATGCAGAACAGGGTGGTTGCCCTGCAGGCGGCACCGTTAGCGGCGTTGGCTACATCAGCGGACGGCAGTGCATTGTAGTGGCCAACGACCAAACTGTAAAAGCCGGTGCCTGGTTCCCCATCAGTGGTAAAAAGAATTTGAGGATGCAGGAAATTGCCATGGAAAACCATCTGCCCATTATTTACCTGGTAGACAGTGCCGGCGTTTACCTGCCGATGCAGGATGAAATTTTTCCTGATAAAGAACATTTTGGCCGCATTTTCCGCAACAACGCTAAAATGAGCGCCATGGGCATTACGCAAATTGCTGCGGTGATGGGCGCTTGTGTAGCAGGTGGCGCTTACCTGCCCATCATGAGCGATGAAACGCTGATGGTAGAAGGCAACGGCTCTATTTTTTTAGCCGGTTCTTACCTTGTAAAAGCCGCTATTGGAGAAGACATTGACAATGAAACATTGGGCGGCGCTACTACGCACACTGCCATCAGCGGCATTGCAGATTATAAATTTGAAACAGAACAGGAATGCCTTGACCAGGTAAAAAAGATCGTAAGCAAATTAAGCAAAGCAGATACAGCCGGCTTCGACAGGATCGCAGCAAAAGCGCCATCAAAAGTTGCTGGTGATATTTATGGTATTTTAAGTGAAGGCAACACCAAGCCATACAATATGGTAGAAGTAATTGAATGTATCACCGATGCCGGAAGCTTCGACCAGTTCAAAGAAGATTATGGCAAAACCATCATTTGTGGCTATGCAAGGGTAGATGGCTGGGCTGTTGGTATTGTTGCCAACCAGCGCCTGATCGTAAAAAATAAAAAAGGCGAAATGCAATTGGGCGGCGTGATTTATAACGACAGCGCCGATAAAGCCGCCCGCTTTATCATGAACTGCAACCAAAAAAAAATACCATTGGTTTTTTTACAGGATGTCACCGGTTTTATGGTGGGCAGCCGCAGCGAACATTCCGGCATTATAAAGGATGGCGCTAAACTTGTGAATGCGGTGGCCAATTCTGTTGTTCCTAAGATAACCATCATTGTCGGCAACAGTTATGGGGCCGGTAATTATGCTATGTGCGGCAAGGCCTACGACCCAAGGTTTATCTATGCCTGGCCAACTGCAAAAATCGCTGTCATGGGTGGGGAGCAGGCTGCCAAAACTTTGCTGCAAATACAGGTAGCATCTTTAAAAGCAAAAGGTGAAACCATTACGCCGGAGGCAGAAGCGGAATTATTAAATAAGATTACCCAGCGTTACAATACCCAAACCACTACTTATTATGCTGCCGCCCGTTTGTGGGTAGACGCCATCATTGACCCCGGCGAAACAAGGCTGCTGATATCCGAAGGGATAGCCGCCGCCAACCATAATAAAAAAATAGATGAGTTCAAAACGGGAGTTATGCAGGTGTAGGCAGGGGAAAAATCTTTTTTAATTAACATGGAAAGGATGTTTATCAAAAAATACTTAATTTCACGCCGCTATTCAAATAAGCAAATAACCAGAACAAGATATTATGAGAAAAACAATTTTACGCAACCTCGTAGCGTATTCAGGATTGGCTATTGTATTACTTCAATCCTGTAAAGATGATAGCAAATTAAGAGAATCCCTGCCTACTCCCGATCAGTCTTTTTACGAATCTTTTGATAATTACCAAACTGCCTATGCAAATGGCTGGAGGTCGATCAATAAAAGTACTCCTGTTGGCCGTATCTGGTACGATGCAACAGAAACCCCTGATTTTGGAACGCCCAACTACCTGGTTAAATATTTTCCGGGATGGGAGCAGGCCCAGTTAACACTGGATCCTGCCCAATTTCCCAATGCAGATTTTCCCGGACGTATCTGGAGCGATGCATACCTTTCTCATGCCGGTTCTAATGGATATGCTGCCACCAGCATTGCCTGTGCAGAATTATTAACCAGGGATGCAAGCTCACTCAGCCTTACCCGGTTTGATATCAGCACCTGGTTGGTTTCCCCTGAAAAATTGATTAAAAATGGCGATAAAATTGTTTTTTACGCTTACAGCAAAGGCCTTTCAAGGTTACAATTATGGGTTAACCCAACCAACAGTTTAAATGTTGGTACAGATGCTACCAATACCGGTGATTTCAATTTAAAATTGCTGGATATTAATCCTGGTTATGCTAAAGTGGAAACAAATCCTGCCGGTGCATTCCCAACAGAATGGACCCGTTTTGAAGGTGAAGTAAGGGGCTTACAGGCACCCGTACAGGGAAGGTTCGGTTTCCGATATTTTTTACAAAACCAGCCTGCATTAAAAACTTCTACTGTTGATCCCAGTGATTTTGACACATTGTACACCCAGATCCACCACTCTGTAATCGGACTGGATGAAGTGTCTTTTGAAAGTGCCCAATAATTTTTACTGAATCTTTTAAACCAAGTTGATATGAGAAATAAATTACCATTACTGTGTGTTGTATTTGCAGCAGTGATCATTTTTACACAGTCATGCGAAAAGACAGCTTCACCAGTGGCTTCTACTGATTATTCATTTACCGAAGAATTTGATACCGTAAGTACGGCGGTGGCAAAAGGCTGGGTGTTAAGCAATAACAGTAAACCAATCGGTACGTATGGATGGATACAGGGTTTCTATTATGTTTCATTATACCATGGTTACGATACCAAAGCAGGTGGCCCGGTAAATTATCCAACCAATGGCGGTTTTGGTGGTAACAACCCATCTCAGTCGGGTTCAGATTTTATCATGACCACTGCCGATTGTGGCCACGGTACTGCTACCCTGAGCAACTGGTTAATTTCTCCTGCGGTAACCATGAAAAATGGCGATCAGATCAGTTTCTACACCCGTACCTACGCTAACCCTGCAGTAGCTGCAGACAGGTTAGAAGTGAGGTTGAACACATTGAACAGTTCTGCTGATGTTGGGCGTGACAGCAACAGCGTTGGTGGTTTTACAACAGTTTTATTAGATATCAATCCTGATTATTTAACAGAAGATGAAGGTTCTTATCCGGGTGAATGGACAAAATATACAGCCACTATTACCGGTTTGCCAATTGCTAAAAAATCAAGGGTGGCTTTCAGGTATTATGTTCCAAATGGCGGCCCGTTGGGTGATAACAGCCAGGGAGTTGGCATCGATAAATTTGAATTTTCTTCCGCTTACTAAGCAACCATATTTTTTATGTGAAGGCTGCCTTTTCAGGCAGTCTTTTTTTTGAGATAAATTTGCGGATTAACCTTTTGGGTTGTAAAAAGTCGTTATTTTTCTGGCATGAAAACTTTCCTGTTTTCCATATCAAATTACTTCACTGTAGTGTTCATCGGTTGCTTGTTGGCTACCACATCCTGTAATGAACCTGCACCGCCAACCAGTGCAGGTAAAAGAGCTGCATTATATGCAGATACAGTAAATACAAAAGCGTTGGCGGCAATCAGTAAAGCCAAATCATTGCTTACCGATGGCGCCCTCATCACCCGCAGCGATGATGATTTTGAAAGCCTCACATGGCAGAATTTCAATCAGAAAGAACAGGCTTTTTCCCATGCCGGTATCGCTTTTTTGGAACACGGGCAATACGTGGTGTACAATCCCATGGCCGGTTTTGAAAACCCGGATGGCAAGCTACGGAGAGAGCCTTTTGATTCATTTGTAAGCCCGTATGCCAAAAAAAGCATGGGCATTTTTCAGTACCAATTGTCTGCGAAAGAAATCTCTGCATTGCATGATGTTATCCGGAAATTTTACACAGATAAAAATCCTTTCGATATGAAATTCGATCTTAAAACAGATGACAGTTTGTATTGCTCGGAGATGATCTACAAAGGATTAAAAGCCGCCACCAATGGAAGGATCGAGCTGCCGCATTCTTACCTTGAAAATTACAAGCCCAAAGTATTTGGCTACAAATTCAGCAATGAATTTTTGAAGAAAGCAGATTATATCGGCATTGATGACCTGTACTTAAACCCTTTTTGTAAAGAACTGATCAGGATCAAATATTAAGATGGATAAGATTTTATTGTACACAGATGGTGCTGCCCGTGGCAATCCCGGTCCCGGTGGGTACGGCGTTTTGCTGATGGCAGGCAATCACCGCAAAGAGTTGTCGCAGGGTTACCGGTATACCACTAACAACCGGATGGAACTGTTAGCGGTGATCGCCGGTTTGGAAGCTATTAAAAACAATAAATTGCCCATCACCATTTATTCCGACAGCCAATACATTGTGAATTCGGTAGAGAAAGGCTGGCTGAAAAACTGGATCAAAACCAATTTTAGCGGTGGCAAAAAGAACCCTGATCTCTGGAAGCGGTACCATCAACTGGCGCAGAATTTTTCCATCAAATTTGTTTGGGTAAAAGGGCATGCCGATAATCCTTACAACAACCGTTGCGATGAACTGGCAACCGCTGCTGCCGATGGAAACAACCTGCTGGTGGATGAAGGCTACGAAGCTGCTGTATAATAAAACTGCCGCTTTACTAAGCAGCAGTTTTGTATGGATAATTTTAAATAATCTTCTTAAGCAATGGCTCTTTTAAAAGCAACATTTTGCACCAGGTAATAAGCACCGAAAAGAACGCCGCTGTAAACCAGGTCTGCAACAAAACTGGTTTTAAAGAAAGGCAATGCCATTACAAAACATTGTACAAAACCATTCCAGTCGTTGGTGTATGTATGATACACCGGGTTGTCGAGAATAAAGAACGACAGGTTAGAAAGCAAAAAGAAAATTACGGAAGACAGGATGGAGTAGCCGATCACATTTACCACGTTGATCTTTTTCAAACTGAAAGCAATAACAGTGACCAATGCAAAAATGCCGTAACCTACCAATTGTCCCCAACCCCAAAAGCCCGGGGCAATGCCGGAAACTTCAAAAATAGCATCTGATAAAAACATCGATAAAAGCGGTAACGCAAAAGCCAGTTTTTTATCTTTTATGACAGCGCCGCCAAAAATGGCCATGCCGATCATTGGGCTAAAATTGTGTGGATACATTACCACTCTTGAGATAGCGGCCAGCAATATCAAAATCATTGCGATCCAGATAGAATAAATTTGTTGTTTTTGCATGTGATGGTCTTTGCGGCAA
>CAXTPJ010000014.1:0-15174 GCA_964245855.1 uncultured Ferruginibacter sp.
CGCAAAAACGTATTGCCCTGTATGATAAAAAAGGGGAACAGCACTATGATATTATTTCTGCCTTCATCAAATCCATTCGTGGCAGTGATCCCAATGCGGCGGTGTACTATTTGGCAAGGATGATTGAGGGCGGGGAAGATGTAAAATTTATTGCGAGGCGGATGCTCATCTTATCCAGTGAAGACATCGGCAATGCTAACCCTAATGCATTGTTGCTGGCCAATGCAACTTTTGATGCAGTAAATAAAATTGGTTATCCCGAATCGCAGTTGATCTTATCTCAATGTGCTATTTACCTGGCATCCAGCGCTAAAAGTAATTCGGCAACAACTGCCATTGGCATGGCCCTGGGTGCGGTAAAACAACAGGGCGATCTTTCAGTGCCATTGCATATCCGCAATGCGCCAACCAAGTTGATGAGGAACATGGATTATGGAAAAGGCTACCAGTACTCACACAATTACGACAACAATTTTTCGCCACAGGAATACTTGCCGGATGCCATTAAAGGAAGTACTTTTTATACTCCCGGAGACAATGCAAGGGAAGAAGAAATAAGAAAGCACTTAAAGTCGCTGTGGAAAGAAAAGTATGGGTATTGATGAAACCCCGTCAGCGGTTGAAAACCCTGACGGCGGTTAGATAGAGAACCCTGATTGTTTAGTATTGAAAATTTTTATAAGTAGTTATAGTTTGGTTTAGTATGTTTAAGGGTTTAGTTATGTAAATAAACAATGACACTTTAGTATTAAATCGACTCATTTATTTTGTATCAACTATGCCAAAACTTCTACAACATTCAACCATATTAAACAATATTCAACAACGTTCAACTAAATAAACACCTCACAAATGCTCATCAAAAAAATACTCCTCGGCGTTCTTATCCTTGCTGTTGCTGCATCCTGCAAAAAAGAATCAACTACTCCAGGTGATGGTAGCGTTGCAGCTTCCACTTTATTAAATGTTTCCTATGGTTCAGATCCATTGCAGTCGATGGATGTGCATTTACCTGCAGGCAGGTCAGCAGCTTCCACCAAAGTGATTTTGATGCTGCATGGTGGCGCCTGGACACTTGGTTTTGGCTCAAGGGCTGATGTGGCCATTTATGTTGATACACTAAAGAAAAGATTTCCTGATTATGCGATTTTTAATATCGACTATCGCCTGTTTAGTTTGCCCGCTACCAACACTTTTCCTACCCAGGAACTGGACACCAAGGCTGCGGTAGAATTCATTTACAGCAAACGGAGTGAATATATGATCAGCGATAAATTTGTAATGGTTGGGGTAAGTGCCGGTGCACATTTAAGCCTGCTGCAATCGTATAAATATTCTTCGCCGGTAAAAATAAAAGCGGTGGTTGATTTTTTTGGCCCATCGGATATTACTGATTTATACAATAACCCTGGCGTGGTGCCGGCTTCTAATATTGCTTTGCTGCTTGGCTCTACGCCAGTTACCAATGCATCTCTGTACACACAATCCAGTCCGCTCACTTTTGCGACTGCCCCGGCCGCTTGCCCTACAATTATTTTACAGGGCAGCAACGATCCATTGGTAAACCCGTTGCGCCAGTCAAAAGCGTTGAGAGATAAATTACTAACCGCAGGTGTAGCAGTTGAATATGTTGAATATGCAGGCAAAGGCCATGGTGACGATTGGGACAATGCTACTTTCTTTGATGCGTTTACTAAAATACAAGCCTTTTTAACGGTGCATAATCCGTAATGTAGGATTGAAAACAAGTAAAAAAATGTAATTTCAGTTATGCTTTTACAATTAGAAAATACAGAGTCTGACAATATTGATAAACTCCTGGCATACGCAAAACAATTAAATGTAAAATTATCTTTGGTAGATGACCAAACGGATAACTTTCATTTACCTGGTAAACCATTGTCTGCCGATCAACTGCAATTCTTGATTGAGAAAAGCAGGAGCAGTGGTTTGATTGAAATGACAGATGCCCATCAGATAATTCGCCGGAGTTACTATGAAGGTTAATTATACTGCCAATGCATTCAATTCTTTATTTCAGCTTGTCAACTATATTGAAGAAATGAACACTCCGGGAGCAGGAGTCCGTTGGCTTGACAAGTATGAATTGTTCTTGCAACAGTCTTTCTAGCATTAAATCAAATCAGGCTTTGTAATAATTTTACTTTTAGCAAACTTGGACTTAGATGTATTTATTACAATTCTTGGGTGATTGCTTTTTCAATACATAATGAATTTATACTTATAGCATCACTACTTCATAAATCGAGAATTAGTGATTAAGTCAGGTTACGGTTTGACTTCAACATTTTTATCCAACAATTCATCAAGCGCCCATCAACCTTTGCAGCACAGCAGCTCAATAATGAAATCAATGTACAAGAGTGCGACGCCACTGAAGTTCAGGAGCGTTCTGCTGCTGGGTTCAATATTGTTTTTTTTAAGCAATGATCTTTTTGCACAACCGGGCAGACCACTTTTTTCAAAAGACGCAAAGACAGAAAACAGAACAAGGCTTTACAAAAGCCTCATCAATAATGCCATTACTAAAAATTTATCGTACCCGTTAACTGACAGTTCGGAAGAAAACTGGATGGATGCTTTTTATGCAATGGAACTGATCCGGTACCGGCCGCCCTGGGCGGAAGGCCGCATCCATGAAGGGTTTGCTGGTATTGAAAAGAGAAGTATTGACTTTCAACGGGCGCTGCTGGAAATGTTGTACAGCAATTACCCAACAGCGTTTTTTAAAGAAGTAAAGCAATTGATTGATGTTGCGGGCAATGATAAAGTATTTGCGATGTGTGCAGAATATTTGCAGTCGACCACTGATAAACTTTTGAAAAAAGATATTGCTACCAGGGCATTCATGAAGCTGGCAGCCGATACCGGCAATGCCATTTATAAACAACTGAATTTTCGCTTAAATAATATTCCTGCTGTTACAACTTTGCCGCCGCTGAAAGATTTATTGCACCAGCAGTTTTTTCCGGGCGCCAAAGTTGTTGTTAGTTTTCAAAGAAAGAACCGGGATTTTCCGGGACTTGCCATCATCCGGGATAGCGCCGGTAATTTTTTGCAAGACAGTACCGGCAACTTTTTTTCTGTTGTCCAATTGGCAAGAAGCATTAATAATTTGCCGGGTTATTTAAGCAACGGCAACACACCGCAGGGAATTTTCAGGATGTTTGGCCTTGATACCAGCCGCAGCAATTTCATCGGCCTAACACCCAACATACAACTCACCATGCCGGCAGAAACAAGCCTGCAGCATTTTATGAATGATTCTACTATTACGGATTCTATATGGACGGAAAACTGGTACCGGAAATTATTACCGGCAAGTTGGGCAACTTATTTTCCTTTTTACGAAACTTTTTATGCAGGCAAAGCAGGGCGTACTGAGATCATTGCCCATGGCACCACCGTTGATCCGGAGTATTACAAAGGCCAGCCATACTATCCTTTAACGCCAACGATGGGCTGTCTCTGCACCAAAGAAACCTGGAGCGGCCAGGACGGCAGGCGAAGCGAAAGCGACCAGCAGAAATTAGTGGATGCTTTGCAACAAGCCGGCGGCGCCAATGGTTACTATATTGTAATAGAATTGGATGATGAACAGCGGCCTGTAACCATTAATGATATTTTACCATTACTACAATAACAACCATGCAACTGAACTGGACATACCAACATTTTGATGAATTAACTACTTCGGCGTTGTACCGTATTATCCAGTTGCGCATAGAAGTATTTTCGGTAGAACAAAATTGTATTTACCAGGATTTGGATGGTAAAGACCAGTCTGGCTGGCATTTGTGCGGCTGGGATGGTGATACGCTGGCTGCTTACTGCCGTATTTTGCCCGCCGGTATTTCTTATGATCACCCAAGTATCGGAAGGGTAGTTACTGCTGTTTCACACAGGAAAGGCGGCTACGGCCGGCAACTGATGCAGATTGCAATTGATAAAACCATCGAACAATTTGGCGACCCCTGTATTAAAATAAGTGCTCAATTATACCTCAAAGCTTTTTATGAATCGCTCGGCTTTACAACACAGGGCGAACCTTACCTGGAAGACGGCATACCCCATATTGCCATGCTAACCGCTTGTTAATTTGCCCATACATACAATAATTTTTACCTGTTACCGTTTAGATAAGGTTGACAATGTGCGCCCTGCGGGTTGATTTACGCCGGAAGCACTTGTGAAATCCAAAATCGTATCTAATGAAAAATCATTTACACAAATTGATTCGTAACAGGTTGTTCGTCTTTTTGTTTTGTTGCATTGCCACTGTATCAACCAACGCCCAGCACCTGTTATTCGACCTGGGAAATGCGAACGTGGAAATGGGATTAAATTTTGGTCCTACTTTTTTCCTTGGCGATTTGGGAGGAAAAGTTGGTAAAGGAACAACGTTCATTAAAGATTTGAACTACGAATTTACCAAACTGATGAAGGGTGCATTTGTAACGGTTTATCCAAATGATTACCTCGGTTTGAGGTTGGCCGGACAACTTACTTATGTAGAAGGGGTAGATGCGATTATCAATACACATGGCGTGGATGAATTGTGGCGCAAGCAGCGCAACCTCGATTTTAAAAGTAATATCTGGGAAGTATATGGTGCCGTTGAATTTTTTCCGCTGCAATACCTGTACAGGAATGATTACGATTATGATCCACGCCTGAAACCTTATTTTTTCGGCGGTGTGGGGCTGTTTCATTTCAATCCTAAAGGTTCATTGACCGACCAGGCAGGAAATGTTACCTGGCACGAGTTGCAGCCGCTGCATACGGAAGGGCAAGGGTTCCCGGAATATCCCAACAGCAAAGAATACAAACTAACGCAAATGAATATCCCATTTGGTGGCGGTTTTAAATATTTGGTTTCAGATAAAGTAAACCTGGACCTGGAATTATTGTACCGGAAAACATTTACCGATTACATTGATGATGTAAGTACCACCTACATTGATCCTATTTATTTTGATAAATACCTGAATGCTTCGGATGCAGTGATAGCAAGGGCTATCAGCGACAAAACTATTGGCATTGTTACGCCGGGTGTTGGCAGGTATGCGCCGGGAGTGCAGCGTGGTACACCGGTTAATAAAGACGCTTACTTTTCTTTTTTATTAAAGTTGGGTATCCGTTTCGGTGATGGCAATGGCAATGGAGGCGGTGGCTACGGTGGTGGCAGTGGTTCTTATGGCCGGGGGGCAAGAAACAGTACCAGGTGCCCGGTAAGATTTTGACAAATGAATTCCTAACAATTAAATATCCATATTATGAAAAACGGTTTACAAATCAACCCAATGCTTTTTAAAATGGTAGTACTGGTTACCTGCTTCATGCTGGTAATGTTTTACAACAAATCCAAAGCGGCTGATTTTTCTGCAGCTGTAAAAAAAGCTGATCACACGGCCATTGCAAAAAGATAGTCTCACCACTGTTTATTGTCAATTAATGTAAGCAAATGGAATTTGTATACTATTCCTTTGCGCAGGCAAAGCTCAAAAAAAGAACAAACCCTTAATAAAATAATCCGCATTGCGGCCAGCAAAAGACGACAAAGTGGTGTAACAGAATTTACCCTGAAGCAGGTATCAACACTTGCTTCCCCTGAAACCACTACTTATCAAATTCTTTACAATCGCTTTGTCATTTTTAGCAAAATCCAACACCCGGCGTTATGACCCGGGTTTTTTGTTTTATCAAGGTGCGTAAAGCGTTTAATGTTAGATTGTTTTATTGTGGAATTGTTGTTCCTTATATAGTCTCACGCAAAGGCGCCAGGAAAGAAAAAACGCAAAGCAGGGGATTTCAACTTTGCGTCTTTGCATTCTTTGCGTGAAAAAAATGGTTAAGCAACAACATTGAATTGCGTCTGTAAAAATTTTTGTTTCCGGCTTCAGGAACTTTATTCAACACCCTTGTGTCACTCACTTGTACTGCATATTTCATAGCAGCTAACTAAACTTACTAAACCTGCTAAACTCCTAAACCAATCAGCCTTCATCATCCGGATCAAAATCCTTGAAGAATTCATTCGGGTCAAATGGTTCATCATCTTCGGGAAAAGTAGCCGGGTCGTTGAAAATATGCCAGTCATCGGGCAGGTCGTTCGTTTTATCGAAGGCGCCGATCCAGCGGATAAATATTTCTTTAAACAATACGATCTCGTTTTTCAGCACATTGATGTATTGTTCTTCAATGCCATGCAACTCTTCGCAGGCCCACAGTTGCGCTTTCAGTTCCATGATGTTCACCTTAATGATCACAGCGCTTTCCATCATCAGCGAATACACTTCCATTGCCATAGCACCCTTAATTTTCACCGGCACTTTCATGGCGTTCTCCAGCATCAGGCTTTTTGTGGAAGGCAGGTTCTCATCCTCCGGCAACAGGTCACCAATAGTAGTGGCTACATTCAAAATATCAATGGCTTTCCGGAACAATTCCTGGCCATAAATATTCACAGGTTTCAACCTGTCTTCTTCATCACCATCAAAATCTTCTGCATGAAAAAAGTTACCGGGGTTGTTAATGCTCATTGCGTGACAGGATTAATTTGTAAAAAAGAACAACTGAAATTAAATCATTATTAAGAAACTTAAAAAATGTCTCATATAAAATGTTGATCACCCAACACCAGGTTAGAAAAAACATCGAAATAAACCCAAGCCATTTTTTAAAGCAGAAAATAGGATAATGTTCTCTGCATTAGTGATTGTATTCTTACCAGTTATTGGATAAGGGACATCTTTTAGATTGGTGACGCCAACGGTGGCATTCAAAAAATGCGAAGCAAATTTTTTGAAAAAGCTAAAAGCAGTTCCGTTCCAATAACGCAGCCCGCCGCAGTGGAGGCAAAAACTATAATTTGAATAACAAAAGCGTAAAACGAAATCTTTCACTTATGAAAAACTAATGGGATGCCTTTCAAGCATCCCAGTTACAATTAAAAAATTATCCCTTAATTCAACTCCGGCTTCAAATATTTCCCCGTAAAACTCTCCTTCACTTTTATCAATCCTTCCGGCACCCCTTCATACAATACCAATCCGCCACCATCGCCGCCTTCCGGTCCAATATCAATAATGTGGTCAGCTACTTTTATCACATCCATGTTGTGTTCAATCACCAGTACCGAATTGCCACGGTCAACCAGTTTATTGATCACATCCAGCAAATGTTGTATGTCCTGGAAATGCAGGCCGGTTGTCGGCTCATCTAAAATGTAAAAAGTTTTACCTGTATCCTTTTTGCCCAGTTCGGTTGATAATTTCACCCGCTGTGCTTCGCCGCCGCTCAACGTTACAGCACTTTGTCCAAGGGTGATATAACCAAGGCCAACTTCCTGCAACACTTTTATTTTTCGGTAGATATAAGGCACCGCCTGGAAAAATTCAACCGCTTCATCCACCGTCATGTTCAACACATCGCTGATCGATTTTCCTTTGTAACGTATTTCCAGTGTTTCCCGGTTGTAGCGTTTGCCATTGCATTTTTCGCAATGCACATATACATCCGGTAAAAAATTCATTTCAATCACCCGCATACCGCCGCCTTCACATACTTCGCAACGGCCGCTTTTTACATTGAACGAAAAACGCCCTGCGGTATAGCCCCGTATCTTGGCTTCCGGAACCATGGCAAACAAAGTGCGGATATCTGTAAAAAAGCCGCAGTAAGTAGCAGGGTTGCTCCGTGGCGTACGGCCAATCGGGCTTTGATCGATCTCGATCACTTTATCGATCAGTTCCATGCCTTTGATGGCTTTGTATTCTAACGGATTCGCCTTACTGTTATAACAAAACTTATTCAGCAAGGGATACAACGTTTCATTGATCAACGTAGATTTACCGCTGCCGCTTACGCCTGTTACCACAATCAATTTCCCCAAAGGAAATTTCACGGAAACATTTTTCAGGTTATTCCCTTTTACGCCGGTCAGCTCAATGAATTTGCCATTGCCCTTTCTTCTTTCTTTTGGCACAGCGATACTTTTTTCGCCGCTTAAATATTTAGCGGTATCCGATTTTGATGCCAGCACTTCTGCAGGCGTACCCATGGCCACGATCTCACCACCATGTGTACCCGCTTTTGGGCCTATGTCAACCAGGTAATCGCTGGCCAGCATAATATCTTTATCATGTTCCACAACCAATACACTATTGCCAATGTCCCGCAAGTTTTGCAGGGCAGTGATCAATCGCTGGTTATCACGCTGGTGCAGACCAATGCTCGGTTCATCTAAAATATAAGTTATGCCCTGCAGTTGAGAACCGATCTGCGTGGCCAGTCGTATCCGCTGCGATTCGCCACCACTCAATGTTTTGGAAGGACGAAATAAAGTGAGATAAGTCAACCCGACATCCAGTAAAAATTGTAACCGTTCCCTTATTTCTTTCAACACATCTTTCGCAATGGCATTCTGTTTATTGCTCAATCTTTTTTCCAGTCCATTGAACCAAACGGCGAGCTTATCTAAATTCATATTGCTCAGTTCAGCAATATTGGCTTCATCCACTTTAAACCACAGGCTCTCTTTTCTTAACCGTTGCCCTTTGCAGGAATTGCAGGTTTTCAGTTGCATGAATTTCTCTGTCCAGTCACGCAAACCTTCGCCACTGTTGGGCGATGCAAACCATCTTTTCAGCATCGGGATAATCCCTTCATAACTGCCGGTATATTCTAAAGGGATACTATCATCGCTCAAATCCATTTCTAACGAAGCGCTGGTCTGCTGATCACCATACAGCAACAACTCCAGTTGTGCAGCGGGCAATTTTTCAATCGTCGTTCCTAAGTTGATCTTGTGTTTTCTTGCAAACACTACTACCTGTTGATATACGCTTGCATCACGCTCTTCACCCAACGGAACAATACCGCCTTCTTTTACATTTTTTGTTTTGTCTGTTATCACCGCATCCATATCAATGGTGTATACATTGCCAAGGCCTTTGCAAACCGGGCAGGCGCCATACGGACTGTTAAACGAAAAGGCATTCGGCGATGGTTCTTCATAACTGATGCCGGTATCAATACACATCAGTTGCTTGCTGTACTGCACCACTTTGTTATCATCATTGATCAACAGGAACAACAAGTCTTTACCAACCTGCAATGTTTTTTGGGTGCTTTGGCTCAACCGCACTTTCATGTCATCGGTAACGGCCAACCTGTCCACCACCACTTCAATATCATGAATTTTATAGCGGTCTACCTGCATCTTCGGCACCAGGTCTTTCACTTCGCCATCGATGCGCACTTTTAAATAACCTTTCTTGCGGATGTCTTCAAACAGTTCCCGGTAATGGCCTTTTCGTCCACGCACCAAAGGTGCCAATAAACTGATTTTTTTGTTTTTGAATTTGCCTACTATATCCTGCACAATTTCCTCTTCACTAAACTTCACCATTTTTTTTCCGGTGTTGTAGCTATAGGCTTCACCAATACGGGCATACAGCAACCGCAAAAAATCGTAGATCTCTGTAATGGTGCCCACCGTACTGCGGGGGTTCTTATTCGTTGTTTTTTGTTCAATAGAAATTACCGGGCTCAGTCCGGTTATCTTGTCCACATCCGGCCGTTCCATATCACCCATAAACTGGCGGGCATAAGCGCTAAAACTTTCCATATAGCGACGCTGGCCTTCGTTGTAAATGGTATCAAACGCAAGGCTCGATTTACCGCTGCCACTAACGCCGGTAAATACCACCAACTGGTTCTTGGGAATGCGGATGTCTATATCCTTCAGGTTGTGCTCCCTTGCACCAAACACTTCAATAAATTCATTGTAATTTGTCTCTTCGGGGAGGGTCTTTTTTTGTTTCGCCATTGATTGTCTCCTAATGTGTAAAGATACAAAACAAAAATGGTGGGCATTGGTTTAAAATGCGGGTGCCGCAGTATCATCTCAACTGCTAAACCCTAAACCTCCTAAAGCGGTAATGGGGCTGTCAACAGTAAATCCTTCCCCAACTTCAGCAGCGGCTTTCCGCTACAACTCCGGCACAGCTCAAGGCTGCATGCTTCACCGGGGTTTCCGCTGCAATCCGCCAGCCTTTCAGCAGTAAATATAAAGCAGCGATCATAGCCAAAATTTGCCCCATAATGTCGTATTCAGCACTCATAATATATAGTTGTATCAATTATTTTTGTTATCCACCAAACGATGTCAACCATGAATGAAACACTCACCACCGAGATCAATGAAACTTTTGATGACCTGTTAAAAACATTTGCTCAATTCAAAGATGGGCAAATAGATGTTGTTCCTTTTAAAGATAACTGGACGGCAGGGCAGGTAGCCGAACACATAGAAAAATCGTTGGGCAATATCACGGCATTTTTAAACAAGCAGGCAGAGCCAACCACCGACCGGCCCTTTGATGCCAACGTAGCCCAGATAAGAAAGTTGTTTTTAGATTTTTCTACCAGGCTGCAATCACCGGATTTTATTTTGCCGCTGGAAAGCAAACATGATAAGGCTGCATTGCTGGCAGCTTTTGAAACATTTAAAACCCAACTGCTGGATGCTGTTGCTACGCTCGACTTAAGTTTAACCTGCAAAAGTTTTGGCTTGCCTGCAATGGGGTTTCTTACAAGAATGGAATGGATCAACTTTTTTATTGTGCACACCAAAAGGCATACGCACCAGTTGAAAAATATTTGCACCGCACTAAAGGAGAAGGATGCTTAAAGCTGTCTGAGGCGTAAAACAATTGTTGGTTGAATAACATGAAAAGATGATGAACGCTGCATGGTTACGCCGGATTGAAACGGTTACCCCCGTGAGGCAATGCGGGCTGCTTTGCGCCGGAGTAAAAGTGTAAAGCCGGGCTGCGGTTTGAGAAGTATATGACCGTTGATCGTTCTTATTTTTTTAATAATAGTCCGCAAGTTATATTGAAAAACAGCCTTCAAAAAATTGGCTACCTTCGTCATCAAAATCAACCTCATGGCAATCCGAATTTTTATTACCGGTGGTACGTTCGACAAAGAGTACAACGAACTGAACGGGCAATTGTATTTTAAAGATACCCACCTGAGCGACCTGCTGGAAATGGGCCGCAATAAAGCCGCTGTAGAGATAAGGACATTGATGATGGTGGACAGCCTGCAGATGACCGATGAAGACCGGGAGCTGATTGTGTACCAATGCAGCAACTGCGATGAAACACAAATTGTAATTACGCATGGCACTGATACCATGTCGGAAACAGCCAAAGTGATTGCACAAAAAAACATCGACAAAACCATCATTTTAACCGGCGCTATGATACCGATAAAGTTTGGTAGTTCTGATGGATTGTTTAACCTTGGTAGTGCGTTGGCTTTTGCACAATCGTTGCCTGCAGGCGTTTACGTGGCAATGAATGGCCGGTATTTTAATTGGGACAATGTACGCAAGAACAAACAGACAGGCGTTTTTGAAGAAAAAAAATAGCTGAATTAAAAAAGGCTGTAAAACAAACCTGGGTTAGTTCGTTTTACAGCCACTGTAGTTTCGCTTTACAGCATTGAGGTTGGTTTCATTGGATTTGGATAAACGGGCCTTTGCTTTTTTAGGTTTATTGGATATATGTTCAGGGTTTGTTTATCGCTGTTTGATACATCAAATATCTATCAGAATTTTTTCTCCTCCATTAGTACAAAGAAGGTATCCTGCGTAGCTTTTTTATTACGTACAAGTACGTTGTTTTTTTACGATGGCATACGAAAAAAGTGCAATGCTTTTGATTGACAAAAACATTGCGCTGTAATTATTTACTGCTACTTTTTTATTTTACCAGCACCATTAATTTAGTTTCCATACTTGTGCCGTTTACTACTAGCGTGTACGTGTAAGTGCCTGCTGCCATTTCATTTGCATTCAGTGTTACCAGGCCTTTATCGCCTCTTGTTACATTCATTTGTTTCAGCACACTGCCGTTCAGGTTGCGGATAACGATGGTTGCTTTTTCATCGCCTGCTTTTAACTGGTAACGTATAACGGTTGATTGATTGAAAGGGTTTGGCTGGTTTTGAAACAGGATACTTTGTTCCTTGCTTTTGCTTTCGATTGTTGAACCGTTGTTTTGCGTTGTTCCTTTATTTGCTTTCAATTCAGCGATCTCTTTTTTCAATTCTTCAATGGCTGCTTCCTGTTTATCGTTCAGTTCCTGCATTGCTTTTATTAACGGAACAGTCAACTCACCGTAACGGATACCCCAGTATTCACCTGTCCTGTCAACTGCACTGAATTTTTCAACACCGGCTTTTGTTGCCGCTTCATCTACTTCCTGTGCAATCAGGCCATTGTATTCAATCCCTTTTTGGCCTTCAGCTTTGTAATTGTAAGTAACCGGGTTTAAAGAAAGAATGAAATTCAATCCCAGCTTGCCTTTGTTCACATTTGTTTTCAAACGCAGGTCAGATAAAGTTGTCCAGCCAACCTGGCCGCCAATGGAAGTAACGGAACTGCTGCCCACCACAACAGAATTACTGGCTGTTACTTTTGCGGAGTAACCAATTGCTGTTGCATTGATTAAATTGTTTGCTGTAGCATCTGTATAATTTCCTAAGAAACTGCAGAAAGTATATGCATCCTGTGCAACGCCTGAATACTGCCCGATGGCAACATTGTTGGCACCACTGTTCCTGTACAATGCACTGTTTCCCATAGCAATATTATTGGAAGCGGTGGTACTCTGGTAAGATGAATACGGCCCTACAGCAATGTTGTTACTGCCGCCGGTATTTGCGGTTAAAGCGTATAACCCGATAGCAACATTGTTATTGGTAACAGTATTGGAAGTTAATGCGCCAAGACCAAGGGCGATATTGTAACTACCGCTTGTATTTGCATACAATGTATTGTATCCGCCGACAGCAATGTTGTGCCTGCCGGTGGTGTTATTATAAAGTGTATTGAAACCCAATGCAGTATTTGAGTTACCCGTATTGTTTTTACTCAATGAAAATCCGCCCAATGAAGTGTTGCTGTAACCGGTAGTGTTAAATGCATTGGCTGAGCTTCCGATGGCAGTGTTGCCGGTACCATTGGTATTGTACTGCAAAGAAAAATATCCCATTGCGGTATTGTCGCTTCCTGTTGTGTTGTTGGAAAGGCTGTAAGTTCCCAATGCGCTGTTGTGCTGGCCGCTGGTATTTTTTCTTAAAGAATAATAACCAAAAGCTGCTGTGCCGCTGCCACTGTTGCCGCTGCTTAATGCCAATACACCTACGGCTGTACTGTTTACGCTGGTGTTTGCAAAGCCTGCACCGCTGCCGGCAAAATAACTCTGTGCCTGCAAACCTGCCTGTGCTGTAATAAGCAGGAATAAAAAAATGGCCATTCTCTTTCCATAAGTTGAAGTCTGTTTCATGTTGATTGTTTTGATGGTTTATTAGATGATTTTATTTGTTTATGATGTGAAATTATGATGGCGCACAGCACAGAGAAAGTGGCAGTTAGTAAAATAAACCATCAGCTAATGTAAAGGCGTGTTACGCTGAGGAAACGGGAAAGTATGGATGAATGGAACGGTGAGCGGTAATTAAATCATTTGTGAATTATCAGCATTGATAAGAGAAAACAAAGTTGATTTGATGGTTGGATTGGGAACGGTAATATTGGTAATTGCATATTGTTGAAGTGCAGAAGCAATCTGTTCAACTTCTATTCTTACAGCTTTATGTAAATGCAACATTTCCTGAACCTTCTCATTTTCCTGTTGCGTGGCTATGCCCAAAACAAAAAGTTCAAGTATGCCGGAAGCGATATAGTTTTTGCTGTTTTCCATGATCCGTTTTATATACGGCCTAATAGAAAATATGGTTCCCGCTATTTCATAATAAAACTGTAAAATGCTTTGCAGGCTTAATTATAATTATCTTTATCCTTCCACCTTTACCAAACAACCACTGCATGGAAGAATATAAAAAAGTTAGTGATTCGGAAACAACCCTCACTGAACTGATGATACCCTCTTATTCAAATTTTGGCGGCAAAATTCATGGCGGCATTATATTGTCATTGATGGATAAAGTGGCTTATGTATGCGCTGCCAAACATGCCAATGCCTATTGCGTAACTGCGGCCATTGAAGGAGTAGATTTTCTGGCGCCGGTTGAAGTGGGAGAGTTGGTGTCATTGCTTGCTTCGGTAAATTATGTTGGACGTTCATCTTTAGTAGTTGGCATTAAAGTGATATCAGAAAATATTAAGACAAGGATAGTGAAACATACCAACACCAGTTATTTTACCATGGTTGCGTTTGGCGACGATAATAAAACAGTGGCCGTTCCTGGCCTGCTATTAGAAAATCAACAACAGGCGAGAAGGTTTTATAAAGCAATGCTCCGGAAAGAACAGAAGAATAATAATAAGCAACAGGAAGACAATACCATAACAGTAGATACAGCCGAAAAGTATAGTGAAATTATGCAGGCCGAGAGATGTAAACTTACCTTTTAGAAAAAGAAAAGCCCTCCTTATTTCAGATAAATAACGAGGGCTGTAATTCTAATAATTGTTTTCTATTGGGTTGGGATCAATTGATCAAAGCGGATTTCTTCCACTGATCAATCTTAATAAGATGGCTATTACGGCAATAACAAGCAATACATGTATAAGCCCGGTTGCGCTGTAAGCAAATACGCCGATGGCCCAACCGATAATCAAAATAATTGCTACTACATAAAGAAGGCTGTTCATAATAATAAGTTTAAATGTTAAAGACACCGCCAGTATTTCCATTATTGTACCATCATTGAATAGCTTAAAAATGATTGATAAAAGCACTGCCAGTTCCTCAAACCCCTTATTTTTGTGTAGCTGTGGGGATTTTTCTACTCAAATATTTTTACACATTACGTGTTGTTGCAATTTTAAAAATATCAGCGATTGATTGGATTATTATGGATCGGTTTACCTTAGTTATTACCCTTCTAACCAAACAATTTGGTGTGTTGATCATTCTCTAGGAAAAATTGCATCTTAATTTCTACAGTTTTTATTTCAACTGAGTATTTTTTTTCTCATGGATCTTCTTTCTTTTGTATAATTATTCATGGCTTAATATTTGCCTAATCGGGTTTAGGTTTTTCATAGGATATTGGATTTCAAAAACGGGCTGGATTTTTATCCGGGCCTTTTTTTTTATATACCAATAT
>CAXTPJ010000015.1:0-14774 GCA_964245855.1 uncultured Ferruginibacter sp.
TATCGGTGTAGCAGAACCGATTGCCATCCGCAACGAACGCTATGCAAAAAAACACGACATTAAAGAAGATAACCGTTTTACTACCTGGGAAGATGTTTTCATTCGCCCAAAATTTGCCGATGCGATTATTATTACCACACCCGACCGGTTGCACTATGCACCCTGCATGAAAGCCCTGGCAATGGGGTACGATATATTGCTGGAGAAACCGATTTCGCCCAGCGAAAAAGAGTGCCGGGATATTTTAAACCTGGCGAAAGAAAACGGAAATATAGTTGCCGTTTGCCATGTACTCCGCTACGCCCCTTATTTTGTTAAGCTGAAAGAAATGATGCAGAGCGGCGCTATTGGCGAAGTGGTAAGCATACAGCACATGGAGCCTATTGGCCATGTACACATGAGCCACTCTTATGTTAGGGGCAACTGGCATAACAGTAAAGAAACTACTCCGATCATTTTGGCAAAATCTTGTCATGACCTTGATATTTTGCGCTGGATGGTGGGTAAGCCTTGCCGTATTGTACAAGCCTTCGGTGATTTAAAATGGTTTAGAAAAGAGAATGACCCGGCCGGCAGTACCGAGCGCTGCACCGATGGTTGTGCGATAGAGGCCACCTGTCCGTATTCCGGTTTACGCATTTATTACCGTGACAGAAAATGGCTGCACCATTTTGATTTGCCGGAAGATAAAGACAAGCAGGGCGATGCCATTATGAATTATTTAAAGACAACCAACTTTGGCAAATGTGTGTACAAAATGGACAACGACCAGCCCGACCATTATTCCACTAATTTATTGTTTGAAGATAATGTGACGGCCAGTTTTAACATGGAAGCATTGACTTCGTATGAAGGCAGAAGGACAAGGGTAATGGGCAGCATGGGCGATATTGTTGGCGACATGGAATCCTTTACATTGACTGATTTCAGGACGGGTGAAAAAACAGAATGGAAAGAACCCGGCGGCGATATGCACGGTGGCGGCGACTGGCGGTTGGTGGCCAACTGGATACAGGCCATTTCTAAAAAAGATGCCTCATTACTTACCTCAACCATTGATCAATCGATTGAAAGCCATGTAATGGGCTTTATGGCAGAAGAAAGCAGGAAGCAGAAGAAAGTGATGTATGTGGTGATGTGATGCATCATTAGTCTTCCATACTTTTTGGCAAAAAATTCATAAACAATTTCTTTACCGGCGCTGTTAAAGAAATTCTAAAAACATACGTACCAATATGAGCTATCAGGAAAGATTATCCACTGTAAAAGAAAATTATCCTTTTGAGAGATGGAGACAATCGTATGATGATGGCCTTACACAATACACCCAGGAAAATTGTGATAAAGCAAAAGCAATATTTGATGAACTGATCAATGGATTAGTAACAGCAGGAGAAGATAGCGATGAAGCGACAAAAGTGGCGCTGTTTAAAAAAGCAATTGAACAAACCAATGTGTTAAACAAAGAAATTGACGACCTCATTGAAACCGGCGAACGGGAGGATCTTTGTGATCTTACGGACGAGATAACCTTTGCCAGCGGACTGGACCCGGAAAAATATGGTGACGGAGAAGGGCTGGCATCAGAATGGAGGGAGTGGTAAAAAATTTTAAGAAGGTTTTTATTTCAGTAATAAATCATATCAACCCAAATTAAGTTGTACCAATGAAAACAGACAAACCATTTCTTCCAGGCATTACCCTCTGCATTTTTTTAGACCTGCTGGGTATGGCAACTTATTTGTTGCCTGTTTTGGGAGAAACGGTTGACCTGGTTTGGGCGCCCATTTCCGGCTACATCTTTTTCAAATTATTTGGCGGCCGCTTCGGCATTATCGGCGGCGTTCTCAATTTTTTGGAAGAAGTTATTCCTTTTACCGACATTATTCCTTCTTTTACCATTGCCTGGTTCATCCGCAAAAGCGAAATCGAAAAATTATCTTTTCGGAAATAGCATTGCTTCCAGCTATCATAGTTATTTTCCATTTACCAAATATTGCACTTGCCCTTGCAAAAAGGGAATGATATATTTACAAAAAACAACTCCCGTTATGAAGAAAACATTCCTGTTACTCGTACTTTTTGTTGCCTGTGCCACCGGTTTTGCACAGGTTACATTTGAAACATTAACGTATACTCCATTGACCCCTAAAAAAGGTGATCAATTATCGTTTGAATTCAATGCTGCCAAATCACAATTACCTGCAGGTAAAAAGCCTTCAGCAGCGGTTTATCTTTTTAGTGCCAAACGATTACAAGTGATTGAGCCGGAATTAACCCAAAGCGGCAAAACATATAAAGGCGCCGTACAATTAGATACCAACACAACAGCAATCGCATTTGCTTTTAGTGTGGATGACGTAAAAGAAAACAACAAAGGCGAAGGTTATATCATTCCTGTTTACACAGATAAAGGCCAGCCGGTGAAAGAATATTATTTGGCTGCGGGCCAGGTGTACAGTGGTTATGGTGAATATCTTTTTGGAATGAACAGCGATGCAGCAAAAGCATTGGCCATTACCGAAGAAGGCATGAAAGCATATCCTGAAGCGAAAGAGAGCGATGGCTTTTTAGGTTCCTATTTATACTACCTGAATGCTGCAAAAAAGAAAGAGGCTGAACCACTGATCATTGAACAGTTAAAAGCAATTGAAACTAAGCCAACCTTAAAAGAAAGTGATTATGCAGTATTGACGCAATGGTATGGCCGCCTGAAAAAGAAAGCAACTGCAGATTCATTCACCGCATTGTTGAAAAAACAATACCCGGGTGGAAGCTGGAAAAAAACAGAAGCCATCAATAAAATTTTTGGAGAAGCCAACCCAGACAATAAGAAAAAATTGCTGGCTGAATACGTTGCTGCTTATCCACCAAAAACAGAAGATCAGGCGATGATCCAAAACATCCGTTCGCAGATCGCCAATGCTTACGCCAATTCAAAAAATTATGCTGCTTTTAAAGAGATTGCTCAAGACCTGGAGCCTGCATCAAAATACAGTGTTTACAATAACCTGGCATGGCAGTGGGCAGAAGCAAACCAAAATATAGCAGAGGCGGAAGCTATGGCGAAAGAAGCTACTGAATGGACCAAAAAAGAAGTAGCCACACCAACAGAAAAAAAGCCGGAGCAGCTTACACAAAAAGCATGGTTGAAGAAAAGGGAAGCTGACTACTCTATGTATGGCGATACATATGCATTTATTTTATACAACAAGGGCGATTATAAAACCGGTTTGCCTTATGCAAAAGATGCCGCCACCATTGCCAAACTGAAAGATGCAGAACTGAATGAACGCTATGCCATGTTGCTGGAAAAAGCAGCCCCTGCAGATGAAGCAAAAAAAGTAATTGAGCAAATGGTAAATGATGGAGCAGCTTCCCCCAAAACCAAAGAGGCTTTAAAAGCCATTTATATAAAAGAGAAAAAAAGCGAAGCGGGCTTTGATGATTACCTGGTAAAACTGGAAGCCGCTGCCAAACAAAACAAAAGAGCAGAACTGGTAAAATCAATGATCAATGAACCGGCTCCAAAATTCACTTTAAAGGATTGGGAAGGCAAAACTGTTAGTCTTGAAAGCCTGAAAGGAAAAGTAGTGGTGGTTGATTTTTGGGCAACCTGGTGCGGCCCATGCATCGCTTCCATGCCGGGTATGAAAAAGGCACAGGAAAAATTAATTCCGGCCGGCAATGTTGCTTTTTTGTTTGTTGATACCTGGGAAAATGTGGAAGACAAGAAAAAAAATTCCATGGATTTTATGAAGAAGAAAAACTATCCTTTTTATGTGTTGATGGATGATGAGAATAAAGTGGTTACAGATTTTGGCGTTAACGGAATTCCTGCCAAATTCATCATTGATAAAAATGGTAACATCCGTTTTAAAGCAACTGGTTTTGGCGGCAATGCCGATGAACTGGTAGATGAGCTGACAACGATGGTAGAACTGGCTGCCAAATAAATTGGTACCCTCAAAAAATATTAAAGCCCTTTACGGGCTTTTTTTTATTGCTGCCGGATGAACTAATTTGCAAATAAAAAATCCCATGCCGTTCAATCTTCAATCACCCTATTCACCAGCCGGCGATCAACCTGAAGCCATCCGAAAACTTACCGAAGGCATACTGGATGGGGAACGGTATCAAACCTTGCTGGGCGTAACCGGTAGTGGTAAAACCTACACCATTGCCAACATGATACAGAATGTGCAGCGGCCTACTTTGGTACTAACGCACAACAAAACATTGGTGGCGCAATTATATGGAGAGTTCAAACAATTTTTCCCTGATAATGCGGTAGGATATTTTGTAAGTTATTACGATTATTATCAACCCGAGGCATACATGCCCGTTAGCAATACGTATATTGAAAAAGACCTCAGCATCAATGAAGAGTTAGACAAGCTTCGCCTGCAGGCAACAGCGCAATTGCTGAGTGGCCGAAGAGACATTATAGTTGTTGCCAGCGTAAGTTGTATTTACGGTATGGGCAACCCAACCGAATTTGAAAATGGCATCGTCCGCATCCACCAGGGGCAGGTTATTTCCCGCCAGGGGTTTTTACATTCCCTTGTCAACAGTTTGTACTCAAGAACGCAGGGCGATTTTACAAGGGGTACTTTCAGGGTGAAAGGTGATACAGTCGATATCAATTTACCGTATGTAGATTTCGGTTACCGCATTACTTTTTTTGGCGATGAAATTGAAAGCATTGAAACGCTGGAACTCAGCAGCAGCAAGCGTATTGGGTTGGTAGATAATGCCGCCATCTTTCCTGCCAACTTATACCTGGCGCCGAAAGATATTATGCAGCAGGTTATTTATGAGATACAGGATGAAACTGCAGCGCAGGTAGAATATTTTAAAAGCAGCGGCAAATTTATAGAAGCACAACGCCTGAGTGAACGGGTAAATTACGACCTGGAAATGATCCGGGAATTAGGCTATTGCAATGGTATTGAAAACTATTCCCGCTTTTTTGATCGCCGCAGGCCCGGCACCAGGCCATTCTGTTTACTGGATTATTTTCCCAAAGATTTTATTTGTGTGCTGGATGAAAGCCATCAAACAGTGCCGCAAATCAGCGGCATGTATGGCGGCGACCGCAGCAGGAAGCTGATACTGGTGGATTATGGTTTCCGCTTGCCAAGCGCATTGGATAACCGCCCATTGAACTTTCATGAATTTGAAAACATGATCGGGCAAACGGTTTTTGTGTCGGCTACGCCGGGAGATTTTGAACTGGAAAAAACAGGCGGTGTGGTCGTAGAACAGGTAGTAAGGCCAACCGGTTTATTGGATCCACCAATTGAGATTCGCCCTTCCGTAAACCAGATAGATGATTTGTTAGATGAAATTGATAAACGCATCACCAAAGGCGACCGGGTTTTAGTGACAACCCTTACCAAACGCATGGCGGAAGAAATGGACAAATACCTGCACCGCATCAACATCAAAAGCAAATACATTCACAGCGAAGTAGATGCATTGGAAAGAGTAGAAATTTTAAGGGAATTACGTTTGGGGATCATCGACGTATTGGTTGGTGTAAACTTACTAAGAGAAGGATTGGATCTGCCGGAAGTATCCCTGGTAGCCATTCTGGATGCAGACAAAGAAGGCTTCCTCCGCAACGAACGGAGCCTTACCCAAACAGCGGGGCGTGCCGCAAGAAACGTAGATGGCCTCGTCATTTTTTACGCCGATAAAATGACGGAAAGCATGCAAAAAACCATCGACGAAACCAACCGCCGCCGGGATAAACAGATCAGTCACAACATTGAACACAACATCACCCCAACAACCATCATCAAAAGCAAGGAACAGATTTTTGCACAGGGTTCGGTGCTGGATGTAAAAGGCTACGATCCGTCAAGGCCTTATTCCATCGGCGACGACCAGGACATTGTACCAGTAGCTGCGGAGGAGCAGGAAGAATTGCTCACCATTCCTAAAATGGAAAAGAAGATCAGCGCCACTAAAAAGTTGATGGAAAAAGCGGCCAAGGATATGGACTTTATGGAAGCTGCAAGGTTGAGGGATGAAATGTTCCGGCTGCAGAAAGAGTTGGAAGGGATGAAGAAGTAGTGTGTTGGTGGCTTGTAAATAGCTTGTTTAGAAAGTTTAGCGGTTTAGGAGTTTAAAAAAGAACAGCATTCTATTGGCAAGGCTGAAAGAATACCTTTTATTAAACTGCATTTTCAGTAACCGTTGATATCATTCAAACATGAACAAACTTCATCAAATGATGTTGTATATTTGGTAAGCAATGCCTACTACAGTTACCATAGAAAAGAAAACAGCGAAAGATTACCTGGCTTTGCCGGAAGGAACACCGTATCAACTCATCAATGGTAAACTCATTATGTCACCCTCACCTAACCGTACCCACCAGCAACTTATCGGGCGTTTATTTTCACTCATCCTGGCACATTGCGACCAAACTAAAATCGGCGAGGTGTACATCGCTCCGTCTGATGTGTACCTGGATGATGGAAACATTGTTCAACCAGATATTTATTTTGTTGCAGCAAATAACTTATCCATTCTTACCAATGCCGGTGCAGATGGCGCACCGGATCTGATCATCGAATTGTTGTTGCCATCTAATGCGTATTACGACCTGCGGGCCAAATTGCAGTTGTATGAAAAATATGGCGTGAAAGAATATTTTATTGCAGACCCTGAAGACAATATGGTCATCGCCTATCAATTGGTGGATGGACGTTACAAAGAAATATACCGGGAATATAAAAAGATCGACTCAGTAGTATTAGCCACCACCATCACCTGGTAAAACCGTTTTAAAATATATCATCATGACTACCATTGCCCTCTACAATTTGAAAGGCGGCGTAGGAAAAACCGCCAGTTGTGTAAATTTTGCTTACCTCGCTGCAGCCGATGGATACAAAACAATTTTGTGGGATATCGACCCGCAGGGGTCTTCCAGTTTTTATTACAAAGCCAAACCGAAAGTGCACCCCGGCATAAAAAAACTCATTACTAAAGATGCTCATTTAGAAAATGCCATCCTGAGTACTGATTTTGAATTGCTCGATGTTATCCCTGCAGACAGCAATACCAAAAGCACCGATATCATGCTGGAAGAAATGAAGGGCAACAAAAACCGGCTGAAGGGGATCATTAAGCAGCTCGATAAAGAATATGATTTTTTATTTATTGACTGCCCGCCTGGTTTCAGCGCTTTAAGCGAAAATATTTTTAACGCTGCGGATATAGTACTGATGCCCGTGATACCAACCACTTTATCTGTTCGCACTTACCAGATGGTGAAGGATTATTTTAAAGAAAAAGAACTGGACAGTAAAAAGATGATGTGTTTTTTCACCATGGCAGATCTTCGCAAAAACATGCACAACGAGATCATGGAAGAATTGTATAAAGACAAGCGCTTCTTTCAAAACTATATCCCTTACCTGAGCGACATTGAAAAAATGGGCGTACACAAAGCCCCGGTGATGGAATTTGCCAACAGCAGCTACGCTGCCAAATGCTACCGGGAATTGTGGACGGAGATAAAGGAAGGGGTGTTGTAAAATCATTCAAATTCACAAAACTAGAAAGGGCAGTAACGTTATTTGTTGCTGCCCTTTTTATTAGCTTGTTTATTCTATTGATAAGTAAGTGAAAAATATCCTGCCGTAATTTGTGCTGTAACAGTCGGAGGTACAAGTGTAGCACCTGAAAAACTAAAATTTCCTCTTATTTTTTTTGTAGTAGTGTTGTGTTCCAATATTGTAAGCGAACCTGTAGTAGACATGAGAAAAGTACTTGCATCAAGATTATACTGAGCATAATAAGTACTACCTATCGGACCAAGCGTGTAAGTCCCAACACCAATATTATCCGGCAATGTAAGCCCGATTGACCTGGAACCAGTATTGTCAGAACCGCTTAGGTTAAGCATACTAAAAGCAGAAATTCCATTTACCGAAGTTGGAACAAAATCAACCCCGCCAACCTTTGCAGTCAGCGTATCAGATGAAGCGGTAGGGGGCAATGTAGTAATATAAGATATGTTAGTAAATACCCCTTCGGTAATGGTTACTATTGCATTATCTACATCCCTACGGGCTTTAAAACTAAAAGTACCCGACATTGTTTTATTGGTTTCATCAATAGAAGTAATGTTAACCACACCGCCTGTTTGTCCTGGGGTTAAGCCTGCGTTAGAAGTAAACGCTAACACATTGGTTGAATTGCTATCAGTATAAGCTCCTGCATTTGCAGCATTGGTGTAATCCAATGTATATTGGTGTACACCAGAATCCTGAAGGGTGATAGTAATAAATTTCTTATCTATTCCTAAACCGCTGATATTGATAATGCCGTTCATCCTTGCTGCCTGTGCAATCCTGTCTGCCACCCATGGAGTACCGTTAATGGTAGCAGTAAAATTGCCGGTTACCGGCGGCACTACAACACCCGGTACAACAATTACCGAAAAGGAGCAACTGGTACTGCTGGTAGCAATATTAAATGAGCCTGCTGTTGTGGGCGTTCCGCTTCCTGTTAATACAATATCCTGGATACCGGTCACCGTAAAACTGCCGGAACCGCTAAAAGTGATGCCATCCATGGTGGCTGTTGATACCGAATAAGTACCGATACTGTCAACCTGTACCTGTACTGTTACCGTATTGGTCGCTGTTAAAGGAGTGCCTGCTGTGTAAGTTCCTGCAATGATAGCGCCAGTGCAGGTTGTAGTGCCGCCCTGCAATGAATAAATAGCTGTACCGCCAATGCTGCCGGTGTCGTTACCTGTTGGTACGGAACCGCCATTTTCAAAACTTAACTCCCTTTCGCAGGATGCAAAAAAGAAAACCGTTGCAAAAAATAACAGGCCGGATAATAATCTCAGTTTCATAATGTTGATTTTTATAATACAGGCAAATCATGCCCGCAAAAGCAAATATATAAAATTTCGTCACCTTAATATTTGTTAGTACTTTAAACCATTATTTAATTTAACCTTTTAAATTTCTATGGAGAGATCAATTACATCCTGGTTCAGCCCCTCATTACAAAAAGATATGCCGATTGTGACGTATGGCAATTATGGCTTTGCGTTATTGCTCATTCCAACCGCCGGGGCAGATTACCTGGAGTACGAACGTTTTCAATTGATCGACCAACTGGCGCCTTTCATCAATGCCGGTAAGCTCAAAGTTTTTTCTGTCAACAGCATTAATAAAGAAAGCTGGCTCAACAACGACATGCCGGGCGAACACAAAGCCATCCGCCACAACCAGTTTAACCAATACATTTACGATGAAGTGGTGCCATTTATCAAAAACGCCACTTCCTGGAATACGCCGGTTATTACCTGTGGCGCATCATTGGGCGCATTGCACAGCATGAACCTTTTTTTAAAACGCCCCGACATCATCAATGGCGTAATTGCCATGAGCGGCGTGTACGACCTTACCGAATACACCAAAGGCTTTTTCGACGACCAGGTATATTTCAATTCGCCCATGCATTACATGCCGAATTTGAGCGATCATTATATTTTGGAGCAAATACGCAGCAGCCACCACATTCATATTTTAACCGGCGAAGGCGATCATGAAGCCCCCGATGCAGCCCGTGCTTTTGCCGGCGTGCTGTACAACAAAGGCATTAATTACGAACTCAGCGTTTGGGGGCATGAGTGGCGGCACGACTGGCCAACCTGGCGGGCAATGCTGCCGCTGTTTATCGACACCCGTTTTTAAACAATTGTCAAATAATTTCAGGGTTAAGTGCAGGAAAATTCTTTCACTTAACCCTTTTTTATTGAATAAATATGCTTCGCTTTTAATTGTTTTTATTTTTAACCCGGCAGCAATACTTTAATCAGCTTCATAGGCGTCGCACTCTTGTACCAAATAACTTTATTAAGCTTTTATAAAGTACTCTGTCAGAATTTTATTGAAAACTTTGCACCAGAAAACTTAGTTGCCATAAAAAACAATAGTACAAGAGTGATTATTCTTTCCTTTCCCCAAAAGGAAAGAATAACAAAATCATATTTGCCTATGCAGCTCAACAGCATTCCTGCAGCCGGTGACAAAACAATTTATTACTCAAACCCGTTCAACCTCTACCCCCAATTTTTTTGCCTAACCACCATGAAAACTTTACTTTTACCCCATGCAAAAAAAACTATTTCTATTAGATGCGTATGCCCTTGTTTTCAGGGCTTATTATGCATTGATCAGGAACCCCCGCATTACCAGTAAAGGGCGCAATACCAATGCCCAATTTGGTTTTACCAATACCTTAATCGATCTCATCAACAACCAAAAGCCAACACACATGGCCGTGTGTTTTGATACCAGCGCCGAAACAGAGCGCCACACCGATTTTGCCGACTATAAAGCCAACCGGCAGGAAACACCGGAAGATATTTCTGCTGCCGTTCCTGATATCATCAAAATAATCAAGGCACTCAACATCCCGGTAATTGCCATTGATGGCTACGAAGCCGATGATGTAATTGGGGCCTTGGCAAAGCAGGCCGAAAAAGAAGGCTACGAGGTTTTTATGGTTACGCCCGATAAAGATTATGGCCAGTTGGTTTCTGAAAATATCAAGATCTACAAGCCACCGTACCAGGGCGGCAATATTGAGATAATGGGGCCGAAAGAAGTCTGTGAAAAATGGGGCATCAACAACGTAAGCCAGGTAATTGATATTTTGGGCTTAATGGGCGATGCGGTCGATAACATTCCCGGCATTAAAGGTGTGGGAGAGAAAACGGCCGCCAAATTATTAGCCGAATACGAAACGCTGGAAAATATTTTAGCCAACGCCGATAATATCAAAGGTTCCCTGGGTGAAAAGATCCGGGCCGGGAAAGAAGATGCCATCATGAGTAAAAAACTGGCTACCATCATCACCAATATTCCCGCCGCTGTTTTTCATGAAGAAGATTTTAAGATCAAGGAAATGAACAAAGAACTGCTGAAAGAAATTTTTGCAGAACTGGAATTCAGGGCACTCACTAAACGACTGCTGGGCGAAGATTCCGGTGCAGATGAATGGCGCCCAAAAACGGAAGGACAACCAACCACCGGCACACAAAAACCCAAAGCCGATACCGGCCAGTTAGACCTGTTTGGCAATGCAGCAGAACAATCAAAAAACATTACCCCGTCGGCGGTTGAAAACCCCGACGGCAGTGCGGAAGAAACGCCATTGGTGGTGGATAAAAACATCAGCAACACCGAACACAATTATATTTTGTTGAATGATGAAGCCGCCATTAAAGCTTTCATCGACTTAGCACTTACCCAAACAGAAATTTGTTTTGATACAGAAACAACCGGCATCGATGCCAACGCTGCAGAACTGGTTGGGTTAAGTTTTTCTTTCAAAACAGCGGAAGGATATTATATTCCTTGTCCGCCGGATAAAGACGCCTGTATTCAACTCTTAAACAACTTTCAACCATTATTCAACAGCACAACCATCACCTGGATCGGCCAAAATTTAAAGTACGATATGCTGATGCTGAAATGGTATGGCTTTGAATTGAAAGGAAATATTTTTGACACCATGCTGGCGCATTATGTAATTGAGCCGGAAGGCAAACGCAGCATGGACATGATGAGCGCCAAATACCTCGGCTATCAACCGGTTTCCATTACCGAACTCATTGGCAAAAAAGGAAAAGGCCAGGGCAATATGCGGGATGTGGAGTTGGAAAAAATTAAAGAATATGCTGCGGAAGATGCAGACATCACACTGCAATTAAAAAACATTTTTCTTCCTCAATTGAAAACAAAAGCTGTTGATAAAGTTTTTTACGAGGTAGAAAATCCATTGGTGAAAGTGCTCACCGATATGGAGTTTGAAGGTATCCGCATTGATGAAGCATTTTTAAAAGATTACAGCCTGCTGCTGGAAAAAGAAGCCAAACAAAATGAAGAAAGTGTGTATGCACAGGCTGGTGTCCGTTTCAATTTAGCCTCCCCAAAACAATTGGGCGAAGTATTGTTTGAAAAATTATCACTCGATCCCAAAGCAAAAAAAACAAAGACCGGCCAATATGCAACCGGCGAAGATGTGCTGGCAAAACTGGCCACCACCAATAAAATCTGCAACGATATTTTAGCCTTTCGGGAACTCACCAAATTAAAAAATACCTACGTTGATGCACTGCCTTTGATGATTAACAAAAAAACCGGCAGGGTACATACTTCTTACGCCCAGGCAGTAGCGGTAACCGGCAGGTTGAGCAGCACCGATCCTAATTTGCAGAACATACCTGTTCGTACAGAAAGAGGCCGTGAAATTAGAAAAGCTTTTATACCAAGAGACGAAAACCATGTGCTGGTATCGGCGGATTATTCGCAAATAGAACTGCGTATTGTAGCGGCCATCAGCGGTGATGTGAATATGTGTGAAGCGTTTAAAACAGGCAAGGATATTCATACTGCCACAGCAGCCAAAGTGTTTAATGTGGAAGAAAAAGACGTTACCAAAGAAATGCGGTACAAAGCCAAGAGTGTCAACTTCGGGATCATTTACGGACAAGGCGCTTTCGGCCTTGCAGAAAATTTGGGCATCTCCAGGACAGAGGCCAAAGAGATCATCGACAATTACAAAAAGCAATTTCCCAACATCCAGAAATACATGGATGATACCATCAATTTCGCCAAAGAAACAGGTTATGTAGAAACCATCATGGGCCGCAAACGCTGGTTGAAGGATATTAATTCAGCCAACTTTACCGTCCGTGGTTTTGCAGAACGCAATGCCATCAATTCGCCCATACAGGGTTGCGCTGCAGACATGATCAAACTGGCGATGATCAAAATCCATGAAACATTCAAGCAACGCAATTTCAAATCGAAAATGTTGTTGCAGGTACATGATGAATTGATCTTTGATGCACACAAGGATGAACTGGATATTATCAAACCGGTTATTTTGGAGTGTATGCAAACAGCGCTGGCGTTGCCAAACGATGTTCCCACTGATGCAGAAATTGGCGAAGGTGACAATTGGTTGCTGGCGCATTAAGCGTTTTGTAAATAGTAAAACCGATCTAAAAAATAGTAAGCGTAGCCATACACAAGAAAACCAGCATTCATTCGTTATCCACCATTAAACCTCAAAATGGTAATCCTAATTCAGTGTAAAGATCAGGTGGGACTGGTGTCGGGCATTGCCGGTGTATTGGCGCAACAGCAGGTGAATATTGTATCCATGAGAGAGCATGTAGATACGATTGATAGTCGCTTTTTTGTCCGCATTGTGGTAGCCGGCTTTTGCGATCCTGCATTGCTGCAAATGCAATTACAAAAGGTACTGCCGGGTGATGCAGAAATTTCTGTCAACCCTGCTCCGCAAAAAAAAGTGGTGGTGCTGGTAACAAAAGAATACCATTGTTTAGGAGATATCCTCCTTCGCAATCATTTCAATACCCTTGGTGCATCGGTTGAATGTGTTATAGGTAATCATCCAATTTTAGAAGACCTGTGCAACCGTTTCAATATTCCTTTTTATTTTATTGCTCACCAGGATAAAACCAAGGAAATATTTGAATCGGAATTGATAAAAATGATCGGGCAATATACAGTCGACTACCTGGTACTGGCCAAGTTCATGCGCATTTTATCGCCTTCGTTTATTGATCGGTTCACACACTCCATCATCAACATTCATCATTCTTTTTTACCTGCTTTTGTGGGTGCGAAGCCCTACCAGCAAGCTTACGAACGGGGCGTTAAACTCATTGGCGCTACCGCACATTTTGTAACCAATGAGCTGGATGAAGGCCCCATCATTGCACAGCAGATCATTCCTGCCAACCACTCTTTTACCACGCAGGATATGGTAAAGGCCGGTAAAGAAATTGAAACCGCTGTACTGGCAAAAGCCCTGCAACTGGTGTTTGAAGAAAGGGTACTCATTTACAAAAACAAAACCATTGTGTTTGAATAGGTGAAACCGCCTGGTGATTAACGCCGGTATGAACGTAACAGTGTTGGGCGACCTCCGCATTCAATAGCCTACCTTTGCAACATGCAACCACTTTTGATTTATTGTTACGATGCCTACTGCGGCTGGTGTTATGGCTTTAGCCCGGTGATGAAACAAATCGCTGAAACCTATAAAGACCAACTCGAAATAGAAGTGTTAAGCGGTGGTATGATGGTGGGCGAATCTGTTGTGCCCATTGAAAAAATTGGCCCCTATATCCAAACCGCTTATAAAAGAGTAGAGGATTTATCGGGCATACAATTCGGTGCCGATTTTTTATGGCACATCAATCATCCTGATCAAAGCGATTGGGTAATGAACTCCGAAAAACCAGCCATTGCTTTGTGTATCTTTAAAGAATATTATCCTGCAAAGCAACTGGAGTTTGCATCCGATTTGCAATATGCCTTAAACTACGAAGGCCGGGATTTGGATGATGACGAAGCTTATCGCCACCTGCTCGAAAAATATGGCATTCATCCCGAAGCATTTTATACCAAACTAAAAAGCGAAGCTTATAAAGAAATGGCATATTACGAATTTGCCCTTTGCAAGCAATTGCAGGTAGATGGTTTCCCTGCAGTGCTGATGCAAACCGGCGAATCAAAATTTCATTTGCTGGCCAAAGGCTTTACACCTTACAATGAGCTGGAAGAAAGAATTAAAGCAGTACTCCAGGAAATTACTTCGTAATTTTTTTATCAATCATTTTGTTACCGGCAGTTGTTTTTCATTGCATCAGCAGTGGCGTCGCACTTTTCAGCAGAAGTTTTTTATGGCAG
>CAXTPJ010000016.1:0-13853 GCA_964245855.1 uncultured Ferruginibacter sp.
ACCTTTCACAGCAATTTCACCAACCTCCTGCGGATCCATGTTGAACCTTGCAGCGATCTTCAATGTTGCTTCACTCATCCTGGCCCGTTTTACAAAATCTGTATCGGTACTGCCCGGACTAACACAACTTACAGAAATGTTACTCTCTTTCAATTCATTCCTCAGGCCTCTGGTAAAAGAAACAACAAACGCTTTGGTTGCTGCATAAATGTTGAGATAAGGAACAGTTTGGTACGCCGTTGTGCTGCCAACATTTAATAAATAAGCTTTTGGAAATTTTTTAAGTACCGGGATAAAACTGTGTGATAGCTTTACTGTTGCACGGATGTTTACATCAATGATGTTCAGTTGTTCATCCAATGTCAATTCTTCAAAAGCGCCATTTAAACCATAACCGGCATTGTTTACCACAACCTGCAGTTCATGACGATAAGGTTTTGTAATAGACAGTATATTTTCAACCGAACCATTACTGGAAAGATCAGTGTGAATATATTGTACATCAATTTTGTACTGGCTGATAAGCGATGCTGCTGTGTTTTGCAAAGCTGTTTCATCCATGTCTGCGAGTACCAGGTTGTAATTTCTTTTTGCAAGCGCCGTTGCAATTCCTTTGCCAATGCCTTTTGCGGCGCCGGTTACCAATGCGTAAGCCATAGTTATTTTATTTTTATTGGTGTTAAAGCAGATGGTTTAGCAGGCGCCAACCTTTTTACAAAATTCAAAACATTTAACCTCGCTGTTTCATAAGCAGGTTTTGCCTGTGCCAGTTGATGATAAAACGGTGTTGCGCTTGTAGCATGTTTGGGTTTAAAAGCCCCGGTAATGATTGGTATGTACATCACTCTTCTGCGGCTTGCTTCGCCGGTGTTAGGCGATTGCTGCACCCTGTGCCATAACCTTCCATCATGCACCGTTAAATCGCCGGCTTCTATATCAAAGCCAACTTCTTTTTTATCGGCAGTGTTGTCAATGAAATATTTTTTTCTGAAGAATAACCTGAATAAACCCTGGCGATGTGTTCCCGGTATTACTCTTAAACCACCATTATCAAAAGCGCAATTATCGAGGTGTACACCAACATTCAACATTGGTAAAATACGGGAGCCTAAAAATAAATCACGGGGACTATCAGTATGCCAGCCCATTTGTGTAAACTTACTCGTTGTACTGTTTACATAATGATTTACTACCAGTCCGTCTTTTTCATTTTCACCAATGCGGCCATCATATTCTCCAAGTAACTGAAGCAGTTCTTTCAAACGGCTGTCTTGTAAAAATGATTGCAGTTTGGTACTGTATTGCGATGCAAATGCAATACGTTGTATGAGTGAACTCCCATTAACATCGTTTCCAAATTTTAGTGGAATGCCATTCACTTTTTTTATATCGTTGGTTAACAAATGACGCTGCACATTTTCAACTTCTTTTGTTAATTCCAATACTGTTTCTTTTGGAATGAAATTTTTAAAATGCAGGAAGCCATTCTTTTCAAAGAAATGTATGTGTGTATCTGTCAATGTTTGCTCTAAGCGAAAAGCAGGTTGAGTTGCTTTTTTCATGGCGATAAATTTTTGCGTGATGAAATGTTATTTTAAATGCTACCTGGATGTGATTGCTATGCCGGTTGATTGTTGTAACGGTTGTTGAGCAGGCAAACCCTGAGTTGAAAAAAGTAAAGTTTTCTTTTGATTCAAAACTGCGCCATCATTGCCTTTGCGCCTGAGTACTACATCGTATTGTTTATCCGGAGAAATGGTTACTTCCTGGGTTTGATAATCGGCTAAACTAAACACCAATATTTTATCTTCTGATGATACGCTGATGCTGAAAGTGCCATCAGCCTGCGTGCCACTGTTTTTATGGCTGGCTTTTGTTGCAACAGAAACTCCTTCCAGCCCAAGCGATTCTTCAAAGGAAGTTACCTTACCACTGATGGTAAATGTTTTGCTTTGTGCAGTTGCGTAATAGTAATTGATGGTAGATAAAAAGATGAGTGCCATGTAAGGAACCTTTTTCATGATCGAATAATTTTTGCAACAACGGGTTGCGGTGATAAAATGTAAATGGATAATTGTGGTTATGCTATGAAGCGGGCAGGTCAATCAACAACAACAGCAGGAGATACGCATACCAACAAAAACAATCGCCATCATTGCTAAACAATGTGGGTTGTTAATAATTGTATTGATATGGTTTGTTGTTGTAATCATTCAGTGAGTAACTATTAGTCTACTAAATTGGTAGACAAATATAAAACAGAAAACGCAACACTGCCAAATTTATTTTTGGATAACAATTATTTTTTCTGATTGCGTAAGTTTTTTATGCAATACAAAAGTGTTTTCACGCTAAGAAGCAAAGGAGCAAAGCCGCAAAGCCGCAAAGAAGAAGAAGAAGGAAAGCACAAAGAAATTGGAGGACTATATATGTGATCGATAAAAAAAGCTGGCCGGTTTTAACCGGCCAGCTCTTACAAACTGTTTTATTTTTATTTAAACTATTGTGTTCTAAAACTAAAGCTGCATAAACAAACTTCAGTACAAGTGAGATCATTTTTCCTCTTCCCCAAAAAGGAAAAATGACAGAACAAGTTCACAACCATGCTCAAAATAATTACTAAAGCTTGTCAACAAATTATCTTCCTTTCAATTTCAGCAACGTGGCATACAATTTATCAACCTCGCCGCAGGTATTGTAAAATGCCAGTGATGGCCTAACGGTGGCTTCCAGTCCAAACCTGCGCAGTATTGGCTGGGCACAGTGATGGCCCGAGCGCACTGCAATGCCTTCCTGGTTAAGGGCAGCGCCCACTTCCTCCGTTTTGTAACCTTCCAGCACAAAAGATAGTACGCTGGCTTTATCAGCCGCTGTACCAACGAGGCGGATGCCGGGGACATGCTTCAACAAACGGGTGGCATACTCCAGTAAAAAGTGCTCGTACTGTCCGATCAGCTCAATGCCTATTTTGCTGACGTAATCCAGTGCAGCGCCGAGGCCAACAGCATCCGCAATGTTGCCGGTGCCGGCTTCAAAACGGCCGGGTGCATCATGAAAAGTAGTGTGTTCAAATGTTACATCTTTGATCATGTTGCCGCCGCCCTGCCAGGGTTGCGTTTGGTTCAGCAAATCTTCTTTGCCATACACCACGCCGATGCCGGTTGGGGCAAAAACTTTATGTCCGGAGAATACAAACCAGTCAGGGTTCAATTGTTGCAGGTCAACTTTCATGTGGCTGATCGATTGGGCGCCATCCAGTAACACTTTTGCGCCGTTGTGGTGTGCCATCTCGATGATCTGTTTGGCTGGCGTAACCGTTCCCAATGCATTGGAGACCTGCGTAAAGGAAACCAGTTTCACTTTTGGCCCAAGTAATTTGGCATATTCATCCAGCAACAATTGACCATCATCATCTACCGGGATCACTTTTATTTTCAATCCTTTTTTAGCAGCCAGTTGCTGCCAGGGAACAATGTTGGCATGGTGTTCCAGGTGACTCAAAATAATTTCATCGCCAGCCACCAGGTTTTGTTCGCCCCAGCTTTTGGCAACCAAATTAATGGCTTCGGTAGTGCCTCTTACAAATACAATTTCATTCACCGAACGGGCATTGATGAACTGCCTTACTTTTTCCCGGGCGCTTTCATACGCATCAGTTGCCCTGGCAGCCAGTTCATGTGCAGCACGGTGGATGTTGCTGTTTTCATGTTCATAAAAAAAACTGATGCGGTCAATCACCTGTCTCGGTTTCTGCGTAGTAGCAGCATTGTCGAACCAGATCAATGGCCGGCCATTTACTTTTTCCTGCAGGATAGGGAAGTCCCTTCTTACCAGGTTCACATCAAATGGCGGTGCGATGCCTGCCTGCGCTTTGTTTGATAACAATGCATCCAGTGTAAACGGGCTGCCAAACTGTGTTGAAAAAGGATTGACCTTCGGTAAAAAATAAAAAGAAGATTGATCGAATGAGGTTGGCAATTGCGGTGCTGCAACAAATGAATTGATGACTGCCAACGCCTCTGCCAAACCCTGTTCAAAAGGATTGTCGTTTTGAAAAGGCAATGCTGCTGCTTTGTGTACAGCTCCCTGTTGCGGGGTTGAGTTTTGCAGGGATGGCTGCCTGCCACTACCAGCTACCGACTTTGGCACTTTGCCATCAGAAAAATGCGGATCAGGCAAACTGGTCTGCGGGTCTTTGATATCAAAATCAGTGTACTGGTGCGGAGCATCCGGCGATTTGCCGCTGCCTGCAACCGACTGCGGCACTTTGCCACTGCCTGCATAATCGGCACCGCTGTTTATAGGGGCTGTACTTTTTGTATTAAAATAATTTGTTGCAGGAAGGGCAGGTTGAGCAGCATTGCTTCCAACAGAAGAAGGCAATTGATCAACACTCAAAAAAGAATTTCCCTGCGATCCGGTGCCGCTGTTTGATAAGTCGAGCTGATTAATATTCGGCAACGCCGAAGATGAAACGCCTGCTCCCGAAACAGATGGCGCAGCAATGGGTGACGCAACAGCAGGGCCTGGTGGCGCAGTGGGTATGCCGCCAAGATTGGTAATATAACTTTGATAAGACGGGTTGAAATCCTGCACTGGCACAGCTTGTGGCAAGACAGGAGCATCAGCGCCCGGCGGAGCTTTGAATAACTGGTTGGCCAACTCGGTCAGCAAACCAATATCCGGCAGTCCGGAATTAATATTTGTACTCATGGTATTTACCTATTTCTACATCATCCAACACAGCGATGGCATCATCAACCAGCACTGCTAATGAACAATACAATGAAACCAAATAAGATGCAATGGCCCTTTCGTTGATGCCCATAAAACGCACCGATAAACCGGGTGACTGTTCGCCTGGTAAACCTGGTTGGTACAGGCCAACAACGCCCTGCCTGCTTTCGCCTGTACGCAATAAAATAATACTGCTCTTACCATTTTCAACCGGTAATTTATCGGAAGGAATCAATGGGATACCACGCCAGGTAAGGAACTGCGATCCAAACAAAGAAATGGTTGGCGGCGGCACGCCACGGCGGGTACACTCTCTTCCAAAAGCTGCGATGGCCAACGGATGCAATAAAAAGAACCCCGGTTCTTTCCATACTTTACTAATGAGTTCATCTAAATCATCCGGGGTAGGAGCGCCGGTCCTGGTTTTAATTCTTTGTGATGGCACCACGCTGTTGAGCAACCCATATTCTTTATTATTGATCAACTCGCTTTCCTGCCTTTCTTTAATGATCTCGATCGTTAAACGCAACTGTTCGCTGATCTGGTTATAAGGCTTGCTGTACAAATCACTCACCCTGGTATGAATGTCAACCACTGTGTTTACAGCGCTCAGGTTGTATTCTCTTGGGTTTTCAATATAGTCTACAAAAGTCTGCGGCAGCGCCCTTTCATCTCTTGCAGAGCAATCCACTTCCACACTGTCGGCATCTTTTACTTTGTTGAGGCGGTACACACCAGATTCAACCGGTATCCAGTTCATCAAATGCGTTAACCACCGCGGAGTAATTTTTAATAGTTGCGGTACCGTACGGGTTGCAATGGCGAGTTGCCGTGCGGCTACGTCGCCTAAAGCAGTCTGTTGTTTGGTTTCTTCAGCCATGATTGAAATTGATTTATTGGTTTAAATTGTAATATTTTTTTGAGCCGGGCAGTATATCTATTTGGAACTTCATTGGCGTCGCACTCTTGTACAGTTGAGCATTGTTCAGCTTTGCATGTTTAATAAATATTGTAAAAGAGATACATCCCCTAAATTTTTCAAGGGGCTAAGTTGTAACCTTTTATTTGAAATACAAAATAAAACCCTACTAAATTAGTGGACTATTTATTATCTTGCTGTTTCGTTATTTCATTGATGTAACTAAATCGCAAAACCTGTTGTATTTACTTCGAATTTTATTTGTGTTGAACTAAACGCGAAACCATTTACATGAACTTTCTCAAACTATATTTGTAAAGTAAATATAATAAAGGGTACCATAGAGTTATACCCTGTTGATAAAAAACTAATAAACCATGGCCGGCATTTTAGACCTCGTAGGCAATACCCCACTCGTAGAATTAAAAAAACTGAATCCCAATAAAAACGTAACCATTTACGGAAAGCTGGAAGGCAATAATCCAGGTGGCAGTGTAAAAGACCGGGCGGCTTACGGTATGATCAAAAGCGCCATTGACCGCAACGAAATAAAGGAAGGTATCACTTTGGTAGAAGCCACCAGCGGCAACACCGGCATCGCCCTCGCTATGATTGCCAGTCTGTTTAATGTTCCCATTGAACTGGTAATGCCCGAAGATGCCACAAGAGAAAGGGTATTGACCATGGAAGCCTTCGGCGCCAAAGTAACATTAACGCCCAAAGAAAAATCGATGGAAGGAGCGATCGATTATGCCAATGCACAGGTTGCAAAAGGCGGCTTTTTAATGCTGAACCAATTTGGCAACGAAGACAATCCGTTGATGCATTATAAAACCACCGGCCCGGAAATTTTGCGGGATACCGATAACAGGGTCACACATTTTGTTTCTTCCATGGGCACCACCGGTACCATCATGGGCGTATCGAAATATTTAAAAGAGCAAAATCCTGCTATACAAATTATCGGTTGCCAGCCAACGGATGGCTCTAAAATTCCCGGCATTCGCAAATGGCCGGAGGCTTATTTGCCCACCATCTTTAACAAAAGCCGGGTAGACCGTATCATTGACATTGCCGAAAAAGATGCCCGTATTATGGCAAAAAAATTAGCGAGGGAAGAAGCCATCTTCAGCGGAATGAGCAGTGGTGGCGCAGCACATGCAGCCATTGAACTGGCTAAAGAATTGACTGAAGGCGTAATTGTATTCATCGTTTGCGACCGTGGCGACCGCTATCTTTCTTCTGATCTTTTTGATTGATATAATCTCTTTAAGTAGAAAATATTCCCCAAATGTGTTGGTTTCAGTACCTGTTTGTATATAAATCAGGCAGGTATAAAACTTGTTTTATGGCAGGCGTAATTTTAAATTTCCCTAATAATAAAACTTAAAACAATGAAACCAAATATTGGTATCTCCGACAAAAATCTCCAGGCCATTACCGGCATTCTTTCAAATGTGTTAGCCGATGCAATGCTGTTGTACAGCAAGACAAGAAAGTTTCACTGGAATGTAAAAGGCGACAGTTTTATGGAACTCCATAAATTATTTGAAAGCCAGTACAAGCAACTGGAAGAAGCCATTGACGAAATAGCAGAACGCATCAATAAATTAGGATCGCCTGTGATTGGTACTTTTAAAGAATTTTTGCAACACACATCTTTGAAAGAAACAGCAGGCAAATATCCCAACAGCAAAGACATGATCAAAGAATTACTGGATGACCATGAAACTGTAATTAAAGCTTTGCGCAAATTTGTAGATGACTGTGATGAAAAATATAAAGATGCCGGAACAGCAGATTTTTTAACCAACATCATGGAAGACCATGAAACCATTGCCTGGACATTGCGCAGGTATTTCAATTAAAATATAGCAACTCCACATATACAGGCTGTCAAATTTTTTGACAGCTTTTTTATATGTGATGGAAACGCTGATGACACTGATTTGGACGGATGAAAACGGATATTTTATATTGGTACATTATGATGGAAACGTTGATGCACTGATTCAACTGGTAAGAACGGATATATGTGATACTATGTTTCTATAGAGAATAGGAACGCTGATGATACGGATAGGAACTGATGAGACGGATTTTAATGTTGGTGCATCAGGATGGAAACGCTGATGACACTAATTTGGACTATTAAAACGAATATTTTTTTGCCTGAAGGATGGAACGTTGGTATACGGATGGAAACTGATAAATCAGATGTTTTAAAATCCGTCTCAATACGCATTAACCCGTGTCATCCGTGTTCCTATCAAAACTAAGGCGTTACCGGTGCCGGTGCTGTTACTTCTTCCGGTTTGCCTTTTTTATCCTTTTTGTCTTTTTTATCTTTTTTGTCGTTTTTGCTTTTAAAACCCTTCTTGGTTTTCTTATCACCCGCTTCATTTACCGTATCATCATCTATTTTTTCTTTGGCATGCTGTATTACAAAAAAATAATTGATTTCGTCATCGGTGTTTTTTGATGCTTTGATGATCTCCATAAAAAGATTGTTCCTGTTCCAGTCGGTGTCTTTATTCAGCACCTTCATCCCAATGTTCGGAATAAAAGATTCTCCATCTGCCAACCCTAATGAAAAAATAGGTGTTTCCGGTTTTTTGCCGTTGCCGCTGTAGATCATGGCATTCATCACTTTATCCACGAGGTCCATGTAGTAAGTGGCACTGTCTTCTTTTTTCAACGAATGATAGCAGAAAGAAGCCTCGTTTAAAACACGCAAGCTCAATGGATGGGTTTGCAAATAACTCTTGGCTTTTACCAATGCTTCCTCTACGCTACCGGCTTCATTCAGTTCAAAGATTTCCTGTTCCAGTTGCATGTCTTCAAAAGGCTTGTATTTGGGGTTTTCTGTAAAGCCGATCATTAATGCTAATGTTTCAGCGTTGCTCAGCGTAGTATCCCTGTCTAAAAACCGGATCAATAACTTGGCATAAGATAGTTCGCTCCCCTTATCCTGCGTTTTTTCGAGAATGGCGTTAAAATCACGCTTGTAATCAAAACGGGCTGTATCGGTTGATGTTTGGGCAAAGGAATTCAGCGATAAAATACAAACGAGGGAACAGTAAAAACTTCTTAGTAAAATGGTCATTTCAGTAGTATAAATTAGGGATGGTATTGGTTTTATAATTGGAAATAAAGTTAACTGATTTTGTTTTATTGGTAATGTTTTAATATAAGCTAATAATAATTTCTATAAACAAAAACCGCTTATGTGATAACATAAACGGTTCTTTCAATATTGTCGTATTCAAAACTTTACTGAATCAATATCCTGTTACTGCCACTGGAAGTTTTGAGATAATAAATTCCGGCAGGTAACCCTTTGACATCAATTGTTTGGCTACCCTGCCTGATGATAAAAGTTTTTACAACAGCGCCCTGCGAATTGATGATTTTGCAACTGCTGTTGTTGAGCGCTTGATCGTTGGTAGCAATCGACACCACATCCCTCACCGGGTTACTCAAAATAGAAAGACCAATATTGTTTTTTCGCCGGTCAATCTTAATAACAGGAGAGTAATTGTAGCGGCCATCATTGTCCACTATTTTCAAGCGATAATATACAATACTATTTTCTGCATCGGTAACATTGCTATTGTAATGATTGCTGGCATTGTTGCTGGCTGCTATATTACCGATCATATTGAAGCGAACACCATCAACAGATTTTTCGATTACAAAATTCCTCGTATTGATTTCATTGGCGGTAACCCAATAAAGAGCGGCCGTATTGTTGTTAATAGGCACCGCACTAAAGCTGATCAACCGTAATGGCACTACGGTAAAATCTTTTATCAACGTGCCGGCTGTATTGGTAATCACCGGGCTGTTGTAATCAAAATAAATGGCAGCTTTGTTATTGATGGTTGAGTTAACAGCAACGGTAGGCTGAGGTTTAATTTTAAAAGAAACAAACCCATGGCTTTTGATCTCATTCACATTGCTGTCTGGCAAAAAGATATTTAAAAACTCAAAATACACAATGCCATCTTTTACAGTGGCTTTGCAGTTATGCGATGTCGCCGTCATCTGTAAAGTGTTCCATTGTAAACTGCTGCTCAGGGTATCGCTGATCACAATATTAAAAGCGGTATCAGTGCCAGTGTTTTGAAAACGGATGGTGTAATCAATGTATCCTCCGGCGGCTGCCTGCGATGGCGTTAATTGCGGAGTGGCCTGTTTATCATTAGGGTCAAAAGCGCCACGGATAATTACGGTATTATTATCTGTGGTTTCATAATTGTTCACAGTCATTGTTGAATGTGATCTCAGTGAATCACCCAATGCGGCTGTTGTTTTTAAGGTAAAATATCCTATGAAACTACCGCTTTGTCCTGGTGCAAAACTTCCTGCATTAAAAGAAAGCATGCTGCCGTTATCTACCACGCCTGCCAAAGAACTGGTATTAATAAATAAGCTTTGTTTCATCATAATCAAATACAATATTTGGAGATAAAATGGTAGTACCTGCGTTCTCATAACTGATCATATAAGGAAAGGCAAGCCGGGCCGGGCTGCCCAGTTGATAGGGATTATTTTTAGTACAAAGCTGTCTTTAATGGTGTTGGCCTGTAAAGCAAAGTTACCTGTAACCAAAGTGTCGTAAGTAGAAAATTGATGGCTATAACTTGCTGGAACTGCATCAAAAAAAGCAGGCGTGTTGCTGGATAAAGAGTAACTTCCAATACTATCTGCCCCTATTTCATAATAACCGCTGTTATTGGTAAAAGCAAAGTTGCCATTCGATAGCGATATTCGGACATTGGCTTTTACGGGTTCACCAACATCTTTAATTCCATTGGCATTATTATCGTAAAATACTATTCCGGTCATTACCGGGAAAGATGTACAATGATTGATATTATTGGTGGGGTTGCACAGGGGCAATGGCTGATTTAACCAGCTACCATCTGGGGTAGTACGGATTATATACCAATTACTTAAATAGTTGGGAAGGCAATTTATTTTATACGCATCTATAATCAGTTGGGGGAAAGCACTATTGGTGTTTGGCGCCGGGGGTAATTTCGGCAGGCAATAAAGGTTGTTGAAACTACAGTCCAAATTGTTCAGGGTGTCAGGTATTTCCGGAAGCATCGTAAGCTGGTTATAGGCACAATCAAGGCTTGATAAAAGAGATGGTAATAAGGGAAGTGACAGCAGTTGATTGAAACGGCAATTTAAAGTTTTAAGAGAAGCGGGTAAGGTTGGCAAAGAAACCAGGGAGTCTCCAGCGCAACTGATAGTTTCGAGCGAATTTGGAAAAGAAGTTATTGTGTGCAAAGGGTTTTCACTGCAGTCTAGGTATCTTAAACTGTTCGGTAATGCCGGAAGGCTTCTTATCCTGTTACTACTAAAGTATAAGTTTGTTATAAATGCAGGTAAAACGGGCAAATTATTTAGAAGATTATTTCCGCAACTCAGTTCCCTTAAGCTGTCAGGCAATGCAGGTAAAACGGGCAATAAATTAATCCTGCAATTTAAAGTGGTCAATCGGTTAGGCAAAGCCGGTAAAGACGAAATCAAATTACTTGAACAGGTAAATTTTTGTAACCCATCAGGTAAAGCTGGTACATTGGTAATTGAATTATTACTGCAATCAATAAATTTTAAATTTGCAGGTAAAGCAGGAAGGTTGCTTAACCTGTTAGAACTGCAGTTTAAAAAACTCAGGGATGCCGGTAATGCAGGTAAACTCGAAATGCTGCACATCAGTATGCTGAGCGTGTCGAGCGCATTGGGTAAAGATGGTAAAGACTGTAACTGATAGGTAAAAGAACATTCCAAAGAGCGTAAACTATCGGGCAGTTGTGGCAAAGAAGTTATCGAGTTGGCTGAATAACAATACAAATATTTTAAAGTATTTGGTAAAGCTGGTAATGATGTTAAGTAAGAATTACTGCAATTTAAATAAAGCAAACCCGGCGGCAATGCAGGAAGGCCACCATTGATAGTATTGAAACTTATGTCTATGTATTTCAGGCTACCAGGGAACTCGGGTATTGTAAGTGATAAAGAGATGTAAGAGGAAGTAAAAAATTGAAGATTTTTGAAGTATTTTAATCCTGCCAGCGATACCGTTTGGGATGACGGGATACTAAAATTAACAGATAGTGAGTCTTCCGCTAAAATCGCATTACAGGTAGTGTCCAATAGCCCGGCATTATTAAAACAACCGGGATACCGGGTTTGCAAAAGATTCCTGAAATTACTATCCGGTATATTCACATTTTGCGCTTTAACAACAAATGAAAAACTCAACAAAAAAAGCAGGGTAAACAGTGGTTTCATAACAAATAGTTGAAGGTTTGGTATCAGGTACATCAAATGTAACCAGCTTAAAGAAACATTTTAGCCGCCCGGCGTTGTCTTATTAAAATATTTTTTCAAACATTTTTTCACTGCGGCTCAACGGCTTGCATTTAACGTTTGTTTTTATGAAAAAAGGCCGTACATTTGCGCCGCTAAAGGGTTCAGCAACTGAGTGCTTCCGCTGAACGTTTAGCACAGTATGAGAGCATAAACACACCATATTACCCCATTCCGGCAAAAGGATGAACTACGGGGAAAGTGCCAGGCCACTAACGGCCTGTTCAATACAGATTTTAAGTACAAGAGTGCGACGCCACTGAAGCTGCACAAAGTTTCAAAAGCCCGGCTCAAAATATATCTCAAATAATTAAATACAAATACAATGGCAGATTTACGTTATCAACGCAACTTTGGTATTGCCGCTCACATTGATGCCGGTAAAACCACTACCACCGAACGTATATTATACTATACCGGTGTAAATCACAAAATCGGGGAGGTGCATGATGGCGCCGCTACCATGGACTGGATGGCCCAGGAACAGGAAAGAGGTATCACTATTACCAGTGCTGCTACTACCTGCTTCTGGAACTTCCCAATGGTACAGAACAAAAAAACTCCGGATACCAAACAATACAAATTCAACATCATCGATACCCCGGGCCACGTGGATTTTACTGTTGAGGTAGAACGCTCCCTTCGTGTACTGGATGGTTTGCTGGCTTTGTTCTGCGCCGTATCTGGTGTAGAACCACAGAGCGAAACCGTTTGGCGCCAGGCTAACCGTTACAAAGTACCAAGGATTGGTTTTGTAAATAAAATGGACCGTAGCGGTGCTGACTTTTTAAACGTAGTTAAGCAGGTGAAAGAAATGCTGGGTGCCAAAGCAGTGCCTTTGCAGTTGCCGATTGGTGCAGAAGATAACTTTAAAGGTGTGGTAGATTTGATCACCATGAAAGGAATGGTGTGGGATGAAGCCGGACAGGGTATGACTTACAACGAAGTGCCTATTCCGGAAGATATGGTAGAAGAAGTGAACGAATGGAGGCAGCATTTGATTGAAGCAGTTGCTGACTACGATGATAAATTACTGGAAAAATTCTTTGATGATCCTAATACGATCACTGAAGCAGAAATTCATGAAGCCATCCGCAAAGCAACGATTGATATCTCTATCATCCCGATGATGTGCGGTTCTTCTTTCAAAAACAAGGGCGTACAAACTGCACTGGATGCGATCGTTCGTTACCTGCCTGGTCCATTGGACATTGAAGCGGTTAAAGGAACCAATCCTGATAATGGTGAAGAGATACTGCGTCATGCAGATCCAAAAGAACCATTCAGTGCACTGGCTTTCAAGATCATGACCGATCCTTTCGTGGGTCGCCTGGCGTTCTTCAGGGCTTATAGTGGCCGTCTGGATTCCGGTTCTTACGTATTGAATACCCGTACCGGTAAAAAAGAACGTATCAGCCGTATCATGCAGATGCATGCCAACAAACAAAACCCGGTTGATTACATCGAAGCAGGTGATATCGGTGCAGCAGTTGGTTTTAAAGATATCAAAACAGGGGATACTTTGTGTAACGAAGACAACCCGATCGTTCTGGAAGCAATGACCTTCCCGGAACCGGTTATCTCTATTGCCATTGAGCCTAAAACACAGGCCGACGTTGATAAAATGGGTATGGCAATTGCCAAACTGGTAGAAGAAGACCCTACCTTACGGGTACGCACAGACGAAGAAACCGGCCAGACCATTTTGAGTGGTATGGGTGAGTTGCACCTGGAAATCATCATCGACAGGATGAAGCGTGAGTTTAAAGTAGAAATTAACCAGGGTGCGCCGCAGGTTGCTTACAAAGAA
>CAXTPJ010000017.1:0-13645 GCA_964245855.1 uncultured Ferruginibacter sp.
TATAATTCAGCATATCAATTAAATAAAACAGTTTTTTAAACAATAACCATGGCATTCAAATGTATTGCAGTTGATGACGAGTTGCCGGCGCTGGAACTGATGAAAAATTATTTGGCCCGTGTGCCGGAACTGCAACTGCTGCACACTTTTAACGATGCCATTTCTGCCGGTGAGTATTTGCGCAGCAATGCGGTTGACCTGTTGCTGGTAGACATTAATATGCCTGATATAAACGGGATAGATTTGGTTAGTTCACTGCAACAAAAACCCCTGATCATTTTTACTACGGCCTATAAAAAATTTGCTTACAACGGGTTTGAGCTGGATGCTGTTGATTATCTTTTAAAACCCATCGACTTTGAAAGGTTCAAACGTGGTATTAATAAAGCATTAAATGTACTTCAAAATAAATCTTTATCAAAAGAAGCAACGGAAAGCATTTTTGTACGCAGCGAATATAAAATGATAAAGATCGATCCGGATGAAATTGACTACATAGAAGGGCTGGAAGATTATATCAAGATACACATCAGCAACAGCAAACCTATACTGACATTGATGACCATGAAAGCTTTTATTGAGAAACTGCCCGGTACAAAATTTCTTCGCATCCACCGCAGCTACATTATTTCACTCAACAGGATCGTATCTGTTCTCAACAAAAAAGTATTGTTAAAATCTGGCCAGGAATTGCCTGTAAGTGACACATACATTGCAGACCTGAACAAAGTTATTGGCAACAGGTAATTTTTTCTTACTCATTTACTTCACATAATCTTATCGGCACAAACCTGCTGTTCACCGATATTAACTAGGGGCTTGCATAGTTGTTGAATTAGGTTGCATACTTAAACAATAACTCCTGCATGCAGCAACGCTACTTTTCTATCACCATTTAAAACAGGTAATTTATGGAACGCAAAAATTTTTTAAAGAATTCCATTGGGTTATTAAGCGCTGCTGCAATTATCAATGCCTGCAAAAAAGAAGATGTTAGCGGAACAACAACCGGTACTACTTCTGGCACCACAGCCGGCTCATCATCCGGCGGCTGTAATACCATGCCAACAGAAGTGGAAGGCCCTTATCCTTATGTTGGCGGCGAGATCACCAATCCTTTGCAACGGGCTGATGTAACAGGTGGACAAACCGGCCTGCCACTTACGTTGAACTTAATTGTAGTAAATACCAACAGCAGTTGTGCAGCGGTTTCCGGCGCCAGGGTTGATATCTGGCATTGCAATAAAGATGGGTATTACTCCGGCTATGGCAACCAAACCGGCGGCTCATTAGGAACGCAAAGCTACCTTGGACAAACCTGGTTGAGGGGATACCAATTGGCCGATACAGAGGGCAAGCTTGCCTTCAATACAATCTATCCCGGCTGGTACCAGGGAAGGGCTACACATATACACATAGAAGTTTTTGTAAACAATGTACTGAAGAAAACAGGACAGATCACTTTCGCTGAAACCGTTTCTGATGCAGTGCATTTATCTGCTTTATATGCAGCGCATGGCATCAACGCCACACGCAATGCATCGGATGGCATCTTCAGTAATTCGGCTACTGACCTTGCCAATGAAACCGTTGCATTAACCGGCGATACCACCAATGGATATGCCGGCAGCTACACAATCGGCATCGCTTTATAAAATATGAAAGACCAGTCAATACTACAGGCCGGTGATAAGTGCCGGCCTGTTTAAAATTATCCTAAACAATAAAACTACTATTATGCCCAAAGCCCTGATAACATTGGTGTACCGCCAGGTAATAGATGCTGCCACAGAAGGAAGTTTTGCAAAAAATGTATGGCATTATTCTTACGAAGAATTCAAAATGAAATCGCAAACGTATAACCCGGAGGCTGCACTTAATACCTTCACTGAATTAAAAGAAAAAGATGGCAGGGCCAATTCATTGCATTACAAAACAGGTTTTGCTGTTGGTGGTTTTATCGAAACACTGCAGCACAAGATACCTTCTTTATACACGGCCTTATCGCAAACCATCCATTTTGATACTCATCAGTTTGAACTGATAGAATCTGCATTGAATAATAAATTGCTGCACATAGTTGCCGTAAACTACATAACGACAACGCTTACACTACATGAAATTATTGGTGACCAGTTATTACTTTCTTACTATAAAGCAGATGATGCAAGTACAGAAAAGGCAGAAACATTTTTAGTGAAACTGCAGCCGGGGCTTTCTATATCCAGCTATAAAACTGTATAAAGAATAACTGTTGTTCGTAAGGCTTTTATCGTTTTGTTAAGAGTAATTCATTTTTATATGTATAATTTGCCGGTAAGAAATTAGACCAATCACCAACAGCCCTCCACAAAAATTTATAGAAATAATTTTACCTGCGTTTAATTGTACCAACTACTGCATGGGGATTTTTTATTCAAACAAAAAATATTCACCATGAACAAAGTAACCACTACAGCAGGGCTGCTATTATTATTTATTATCATTACTCAAACTGTAACGGCACAAACCAGTAAATGGCAGTTGGGTGTAAATGGCGGCGTGTTTATTTACCAGGGTGATCTTACACCAACGAGCATTGGTTCTTATGCAACGCCATCGCCTGTGTTTGGCGTAAATGTTTCCTGGGTACTCAACTCTTATTTTTCGGTGAGGGCTAACCTGGCGGTTGGAAAGCTCAGGGGAGATGATGCAGCCTACAGCGATCCGGCGTGGAGGCGGCAACGCAACTTTAATTTCAGCACACCCGTTACAGAATTATCCGGCTTAATGGTTTGGAATTTATTTGGTAACAACAGCAACGAACTGGGCATGCGCCTTTCGCCATATGTATTTGGCGGTGCCGGTATAAGCTGGCTAAACATCAGGCGGGATTATAGTCGCTTAAACCCTGATCTTTTTGGAACCAGTTCAAAAGAAAGGCAGGGAATAATAACAGATAGTGCCAAAACATTGCCCGGAACCATTCCTGTTATTCCGCTTGGTTTGGGGGTGCAATACTACATCAGCCCGAAAATATCATTGACGGCCGAAACAAATTTTCGTTACACTTTTACAGATTATTTAGATGGCTTCAGTTATTCGGCCAATCCCAATCAACGTGATTTTTATCATTCTCATACCATTGGAATTTTGTTCCGTTTCGGTGCCAATAAAAATGATATCGGTTGCCCCGTAATGAAGTTTTAGTTGGTTGAATAGAGAAGAAAATTATTCAATTGCCCGGTTTAAAAAATCAACCAAAGGTTTCATGGCTTCAAAAGTTTTGACAACCTCTCTCACCAGGTTTCTATTGGTTAGTTCTTCATCTGCCATCGGACGGGTTACAATAAAACTTTTCATTTTTAAAAAGTTGATAGCAGGATTAATTTCTTCATAACCTTTGGGTGGTCTTACTAAAACATCAATGCCTTCAACACCGGCGGGAAAATATTTTTTGAAATATTTTTCTGAAACAATTTTTTTCCATTCGTCAAAACTGTAATCTATTTCTTGTCTTATGCTGGCCAGTTGTGGCGCTTCGGGCATATAAAAACCACCGCCGGCAAAATTTTGTCCTGGCTCGCAATGAAAGTAATAGCCTGCCCGGTTGATCTTCTTGCCGCCTTTGTTTACAGAAGCGCCCATATTCGTTTTGTATGGACTTTTATCTTTACTGAACCGAACATCACGGTTAATGCGGAAGACAGCTTCTTTTGCTTTCATGTCACCGATAGAGTCATCAAATTTTGAAACAGCGCTGATCAGTTCTTCCACAAAGGCAAGATAATCTGCTTTGGCATCTTCATATTTTTTTCGGTTGGCTTCAAACCAGGAGAGGTCATTGTTTTTCTTTAGATCTTTTAAAAATTTTATAGTAGCAGCCTGCAACATAAAAATTGAGTTGAATGATGTACGAAAATAAAACAAGGAACCGGCAGCGCCAATTCCTTGTTTTACATAGTGAAATAGGTAGATGGTTTTATTTTACATGGCCCCAGTTTTCGCCGCTTTTAATGCGGTACAAAGTCATTTCACTGACGTTGTATTTTTCTGCCATTTGCTTGTAAGTCAACCTGCGTTTAGGATTGTTGATGGCATCTTTAATGCTCTTCACTTTTGCGGTATTTAATTTTAATCCTACAGCCCTGTTGGCCTGCATTTTTTTGTAAGCAATTTTCTGCGGGCTTTGCTGTTGGTGGTCGCTCATTTCCTGCAGCGTGGCCCATTTTAAATTGGCAAAACGGTTATCTTCTTTTTTATGGTTGATGTGGATTACATATTTGTATTTGGGCGAAGTTTTTTTGCAAAACAGCCTTGCTATTTCCCGGTGCAAATAAATGGTGCCGTTGCCATCATCTAAATGTAAGTTTAAAGTACGGTAGCCGGAAGTAAGTGAACCCTTCAATATTTTTCCATCTTTATAAATGTCTTCAATAAAACTGGCGGCCCTGCCTGCCGAAGAGATGGCATATTTTCTGCGGATACTTTTGTGTCCGCTGATCTTAAGCGGTTTCCATATTTCGGCTGCAATTTTGGTGATCATAAAAAACAAGGGTTTAATGTTGGGAGATTAATAAAAAGCTTTTATTTAAAATACTGCCCCATAGCATCAACTATAAATATAAAAATTATTTTTTCTAAGCAGGTAATAATTTTATGAAATCTTCTTCGCTGATGATTTTGATGGTATTGATCTTTTTTGCCTTTTCAAATTTGCTCCCTGCATCTTCCCCTACAACAAGGTAATTTAACTTGCTGCTTACGCCGCTCACAATCTTGCCGCCATTCTTTTCTACCAGTTCTTCTGCGTCGCTTCTTTTTAATTGATTAAGTGTGCCGGTAAATAAAAATGTTTGTCCATGCAAACGATCGTTTTCTTCAACCTGCTTTTTTTGATTGACCAATGAAACGCCCAGTTCACCTAATTTTTCAATCATTTGTATATTGGCGTTATCATGAAAAAAACGGTAAATGCTGTCGGCCACTTTTACGCCAACATCTTCCATTTGCTGTAATTGCTCCTGCGTGTAATCTTTGTAATCCAGTACATGGTTAACTGCATTGGCCAGGGTTTTGGCAGTGGTTTCTCCTGCGTAGCGAATACCCAATCCATAAATAAACCGGTGCAATGGCTGGCTCTTGGATGCTTCTATAGCTGCTTTTAAATTATCGATCGATTTTTTACCAAAGCCTTCTTTCTTCCCGATGGCTTCAAAATCCAATGTGTAAATTCCCGGCACATCTTTCAGCAAACCATCTGCATAAAATTTTCTTACGTTGGCTTCACCAAAGCTCTTTACATCCATTGCATCCTTGCTTACAAAATGAATGATGCGCTCTACTACCTGTGCTTCGCAATTAATGTTGATGCAGCGCCAAACTGCTTCGCCTTCCGGCTTAAATAATTGATGCTGACAAACAGGGCATTTGGTTGGAAACTGTATCTCAACCTCGGTTCCTTTCCGCAGTTCGGGAAATGACTTTACAATTTGCGGTATCACATCACCACTGCGTTCAATTAAAATGGTATCGCCCAGCAACAGGTTTTTTTCTTTGATGTATTCTTCATTGTGAATGGAGATACTCGACACCGTTACCCCGCCAACCTGCACCGGCTCAATTTTGGCCACCGGTGTTACTGCACCTGTTCTGCCCACCTGGAATTCAACGCCCACCAATTTGCTGGTGGCTTGCCTGGCTTTAAATTTATACGCAATGGCCCAGCGTGGGTGATGGCTTGTCATGCCCAACTGTTCCTGCAGTGGCAGACTGTTTACTTTTACCACCATGCCGTCAATTTCATAAGGCAGCGTATCCCTTAAACTTTCAAATTCATTGATGTAATCGATCACCCCCTGTATGCCCTGCACTACCCGCATTTCTTTTTTAGGGCTTCTAAAACCCAGGTCCCACAACATTTCCAGCATGCCGCTGTGTGTTGTTGGCGCTTCGGTTGTCTGTTGCCTGTCGTCGACCGTCATGTAACTCACATGGTATAAAAATACTTCCAGGTTTCTTCTGCCAACTTCTGCAGTATCTTTTATCCTTAACGATCCGGCTGCGGCATTTCTTGGATTGGCCAATGGTGCAATGCCTTCTTCTTCCAGCTTTTGATTGTATGCTTTAAAATTATTTTTATTGATCATCACCTCACCCCTTATCTCTACCTGTTCAATACCGTAGCGGCTGAACTTGGCAGAAAGCGGCATCGATTTTATCTTCTTGGTGTTAGTGGTAATCTCATCGCCTGTTACACCATCACCTCTTGTAGCAGCCCTTTCCAGCAAATTATTTTCATAGATAACAGAGATGCTGGCGCCATCAAATTTTGGCTCGATGCAATATTCAACTGTGTCCAATTTTGAGAGTTCCCTTGCTTTTCTATCCCAGTCAACCAGGTCATCGGCATTGTAACTGTTTTGCAGTGATAACATCGGCACCAGGTGATCAACCTTTGGGAAATCTTTTATCAAGCCTGCGCCCACTCTTTGTGTTGGAGAATCAATCGTTATCAAAACTGGATTATCTTTTTCAACCTGCTCCAATACTTTGTATAGTGAATCATATTCAAAATCGCTGATCAATGGATCAGCCTGCACACAATAGCGGTATTCATGAAAACGTAATATATCCCTGATGTCTTCAATGTTGCTGATGGCTTTTTCAGGAGCCGTTCCTTTTTTAACTAACGCCAGCCAATCAGTAGTGAGTTGTTGCAGTTCTTTTATTTGTTGCGGATTGTACATGAGTGTTTGAATTGCGCCAAAGTTAAAAATTATGAACCCAGCATTTACAGTAATTTTATAAAAATAAATAGTATGCGGTTTATCAAAGCAATTGCTTTTTTTTCTTCTTTACTTATTTTGATTGTTTCCTGCATGTTCAGGCAAAAGGTTAGTATTGTTGTACATCATGCAACCATCTACACTGCCGATACCGGTTTTTCAATAAAACAAGCCATGGCCATCCGGGATGGAAAAATAATTGCCATTGGCAATAATGAAGACATTTTAAAAGATTATGATGCTGATGAAATGATCGATGCCAAAGGAAAATTTATTTACCCGGGATTGATTGATGCACACTGCCATTTTACGGGTTATGCTACAGATATGTGGAAGTGCGATCTCACCGGCACCACTTCTTTTGATGCAATCATCGATATCATAAAACAATATGCCGCTACAACAAAAACTGCCTGGATTTATGGTCGTGGCTGGGACCAGAATGATTGGGGCATTAAAGAATTTCCAACAAAGCAAAAACTGGATTCATTGTTTCCTGGTCAACCGGTATTTTTAAAACGGATTGATGGACATGCAGTGCTGGTAAATCAAAAAGCACTGGATATTGCCGGCATTACTGCTGCCACAAAAATTGAAGGCGGCCAAATAGAATTGATAAATGGAAAGCTCACGGGTATTTTAATGGACAATGCCATGGATACAGTAGAAAGTAAAATTCCATTGATAAGCGATGACTTGGCGCAACAATATTTTTTACAGGCACAGGACAGTTGTTTCCAATATGGGCTCACTACAGTGCAAGATTGTGGTATTAGTGAACATACGGTTGACCTGGTGGATGCAGCCCAAAAAGCAGGCAAACTAAAGATGAAAATTTTTGCCCTGCTAAGCGACAGCGCCCAGTACTATGATCGCTGGATAAAGAAGGGGCCTTACAAAACTGACCGGTTGCATATTGGCGGTTTTAAATTGTATGCAGACGGTGCATTGGGTTCAAGGGGCGCCTGCCTGTTACAGCCATACTCAGATAAACCTGGTTCAAGTGGTTTTTTGCTGAACAGTTACGATCATTACACGCAGGTAGCTGAAAAACTGATCGATACCAAATTTCAACTATGTACCCATGCCATTGGCGATAGTGGCAACAGGATGATGCTGAATATTTATGGCACTTTGCTGAAAGGCGACAACGATAAACGCTGGAGAATAGAACATGCGCAGGTAGTGAATGAAAATGATTTTGAACTGTTCGGAAAATACAGCATCATCCCCAGTGTGCAGCCAACGCATGCTATCAGTGACATGTATTGGGCCGGCGACCGACTGGGGCCGGAAAGAATCAGGGAAGCTTACGCTTATAAACAATTGCTGGACGAAAATGGCTGGATGCCGCTGGGAACAGATTTCCCGGTAGAGGATATCAGCCCTTTTAAAACATTTTATGCGGCAGTGGCCAGGATCGACGCCAAAGGGTTTCCTGCCGGCGGCTTTCAAATGGAAAATGCACTAAACCGGAAAGAAGGGTTATGGGGCATGACATTGTGGGCAGCTATGGCAGCCTTTGAAGAAAATGAAAAGGGCAGTTTGGAAACCGGCAAATCGGCTGACTTTGTAATCCTGGATACTGACCTGATGAATTGCCCGGTTAATTCAATCCTTCAAACAAGGGCTACCGCCACATTTATAAACGGGCGAAAGGTATTTAGCAGGTAACCTAAATTTTTTTGTCAGTTTGCAAACAATGTGTTTATTTTACACATTAAATTGTTTGCCACATGAAGAAATTGCTGCTTGCTGCAGGCATTTTATTACTGCACACTGTAATAAAAGCCCAGCTACTTACCTGGACACCCCAATTTTCAAACGACAATTCTACTATTACTGTAACAGTTGATGCTACCAAGGGTAACCAAGGCCTTGTAGGCTTTACCGGGCCGGTATATATGCATATTGGAGTGATCACTAATCTTAGTAACAGTAGTGATGACTGGAAATATGTGCCTACCCAGTGGGCAACCACTACTGCTCCTACGGCCACATCGCTTGGTAACAACAAATGGTCTTTTACTTTTATTAATCCCAGGGCTTATTTTAATGTGCCGGCGGCAGAAACTATCTTAAAAATAGCTTTGTTATTCCGTAATGCAGATGGCAGCAAGGTACAGCGTAACGCCGACGGAGGTAATATGTACATTCCAATTTATCCTGCAGGTTCAAACAATATCCGTTTTACCACACCGGCAATAATCCCGGTTTTTAATAAATCGAATGAAGCCATTACCGCTGGGTTAAACCAGTCTGTTTCAGTTGCAGCAACTGCATCAACCAATACGGGTACATTAAACTTGTATTTTAACGGAACCCGCATTACAGGCCCCGTAACAGGCGCCAACTCTATTGCAGGTACAGCAACTGTTTCAGTAACCGGCAATCAGCAATTTGTGTCAGAATTAATTTTATCAGGAGTTAGTTATTATGATACAGTACAATTTTTTGTTACCCCGGTGAATACAATATTGCCACTTCCGGCTGGTGTGAGAGAAGGTATCAATTATAACGATGGCTGCGATTCTGTAACGCTGGTGTTGTATGCCCCAAGAAAGCAAAACGCTATTTTGCTTGGAGATTTCCCCGGCTGTTCCTGGCTGGCTCAAACGCAGTTTCAAATGAACAGGACACCAGATTCTAACTACTACTGGATCACTGTAAGAAACCTGGTACCCGCAAAAGAATATTCTTTTCAATATTTAATCGACAATGCGATTTATATAGCAGACCCATATTCAGAAAAAATATTGGACCCATGGAACGACCAGTATATTCCTGCAGTTACTTATCCAAATTTAAAAGCTTATCCTGCGGACCCGAATGTTTCGGCCGGTAAAAATGGGTATGTAAGTGTACTGCAAAGCTGTGCCCCTGCTTATAATTGGAAAGTAGCCAATTTTTCGAAGCCAGATAAAAAGAACCTGGTGATTTACGAAGTATTGGTGAGAGATTTCGGTGATGCAAAAAATTACCAGATGCTGATCGACACGATTGGTTATTTTAAAAAACTGGGCATCAATGCTATTGAATTGATGCCGGTGAACGAATTCAGCGGAAATGAAAGCTGGGGCTATAATCCTACTTTTTATTGTGCCCTGGATAAAGCTTATGGAACAAAAGATAAGTTTAAAGAATTTATTGATTTATGCCATCAAAACGGAATAGCGGTTATACTGGATGTAGTATACAATCACCTTGATTCTTATAATGCGCCTGAAGGAAAACTGTACTGGGATGCTGCCAATGGAAGGCCTGCTGCCAATAATCCCTGGCTCAATCAATCGGCACCGCATCCCTATAGTGTATTTGAAGATTTAAATCATACTTCTGCCGCTACGCAATATTGGGTAAAAAGGGCACTTGAGTACTGGATAAAAGAATACAGGATAGATGGCTACCGCTTTGATTTGGCAAAAGGATTCACCCAAACGCAAACAAATGGTACCACCGTAGAGAATTTTGATAATACAAGAATTGCTAACCTCAACCGCTACTACGATTATATTGTACCATTATATCCCGGTACCTATATGATACTGGAATTCCTGGGGCAACAAAGGCTGGAAGAACAGATATATGCTACTAAAGGTTTCATGCTGTGGAGCGAATGTACAGATCCATATAATCAGAGCACTATGGGTTATGCCAGTTCGTCCGACTTCTCTAAAATTATGTACAACAGCAGCCAGACAGGGTTTTCAACGCCATCAGCCGTAGGATATATGGAAAGCCACGATAAAGAAAGGCTGATGTATAAAAACGTCAGTTTTGGAAACAGTAGTGGTGGATACAATACCAGGGATACCAGTACAGCACTAAAAAGAATAGCAGCAGTTGCCTCTGTTTTTATTACCACGCCGGGACCAAAAATGATATGGCAGTTTGGCGAAAGAGGGTATGACCAGTCTATAGACCGTTGCGGTGATGGTACTATTAATTCAGATTGCAGGGTAGCAAATAAACCGCCGCAATGGGAAAAATTTGCAGAACAAAGAAGAAAGGACCTGTACAATACTTTTTCAGCGCTTATTAATTTACGGCTGTCTAATGCTGCGCTTTTCAACAGCACCAGTTTTTCTTATGATTTCTTTGATAATGGTGGCCTGTTCAAAAAATACCAGATTTCAGATACCGCAGCCAATGGATTAAAATTGAATATCGTTGCTAACCTTGATCTAACAGTTCAAACCCGTACAATAGGATTTCAGAAAACCGGCAACTGGTACAATTACCTGAGTAACGGAACAGGAAGCGGGCTTAATGGAGCAACTAACGCCGCTTTTAATCTTGCCGGAACAAACCAGAGTATCACGTTACAACCGGGCGAATTCCATGTATATTATTACCATCCTGCCAATGTATATGTATTTACAGGAAGCGGCAACTGGACAGATGCAGCAAACTGGAGTTATAATACTATACCACCTGCCACTTTACCTGCCGGCTCAGAAATATTGGTTAACCCAAAACTCGATGGCGAATGTGTATTAAATACTAACCAGATTATTGGACAGGGCGCAAAAATTACAGTAATGGCCGGAAAGCATATTAAAATAGTTACAAATCTGTCAATCCAAAACTAACTATGGAACTTGAAATGGCTGAACAGTTAAAACAAAGCTCTACCATTAAAACACTTCAGGCAATACAATCTGAAGTAGAAAATATCAACAGGATAGCATTGTCGGTTGATTGTGTAATTTTTGGTTTTGATGAAAATAAATTAAAAGTGCTGCTGATACGCAGCGATTTAAAAAAGTATTCTGGCAAATGGTCGTTGTTGGGCGATTTGGTTTTTCCTAATGAAGACCTGGATGCTGCAGCTTACCGTATCCTGAAACAACGTACCGGCCTTAATGATGTATACCTGGAGCAAGTTTATACTTTTGGCGATGTTAACCGCCACCCCGCAGGCAGGGTGGTAACAGTTGCATACTGTTCGTTGATCAATGTGCAGCATCATAAATTGAATATCCTTGATAATGAACTGCACTGGCATGATGTAAAAGGGGTAACCGGGTTGGCATTCGACCATCAACCTATTTTTGAAACCTGCCTGAGCCAGTTGCAAAAAAGGGTGCAGGAACACCCATTGGGGTTTAACCTGTTACCAAAAAAATTCTCCTTACGGGAATTACAAAATTTATACGAAGCAATATTGGATATAAAGATGGACCGGCGCAATTTCAGGAAGAAGTTTTTTTCAATGGATTTCCTGATAGATTTAAAAGAAATGGAACAGGATGTTCCTCACCGCCCCGGCAAATTGTACAAATTCAATTATGAGAAGTATGAGAAAAAAAAGAAAAAAATGGTAGGAATAGATTTTTAAAAAAAGATATTTGTTTGCAGCGAAAGCACTCAGGGAATTGTCTTTTTACGCCCAAGGCTTGCCCTTACTGTTTAAAATTGCCTATTCAAGAATAAAAAATATTAACAATAGTTTTCAGGATAAAAAAAAATAATTATAATTGTGTAATTTTTACACATTCATAACAACCCATCTTTTATAATAACAAAAATGGTTGTTTAATGAAATGCCAAACGGATTATTGCGTATGAGATTGCTTTGCCTTCCTGCCTGCCCACAATCAGGCTTGTTCAAGCATTTGTTAAAACCATCCTCAATTTTTTCTTCAGGTATTTCGCAGCCATAAAAAATCAAGCAGAGGAAAAAACGCTTCCAAAAATTTTCGGAATCGATTGCGATAACGATCGCACTTCTATTCCTGTCCGTCGCAGCAATGGCGCAAAATGTTGTGTCGGGTAAAGTAACAGACGCAAAAGCTGGTTCACCACTGGGCGGCATTACGGTGTCGGTAAAGGGTACCAACGTTTCTACCCAAACCGGTGGAGATGGCTTTTTTAAAGTTACGGCTCCTGCAAAAGCCACTACCTTGGTATTCAGTTCTTCAGGGTATAATACCCAGGAAGTATTGATCGGTGCAGGCGCTGTAAATGTTGCACTTACAGAAAATGTACAGCAGCTAACGGATGTGGTAGTAGTGGGCTATGGTACTACCAGGAAGAAAGACATCACGGGTTCTGTAGCAACGGTAACGGCAAAAGATTTTCAAAAAGGTAATATTACTACCCCGGAGCAAATGATTGCCGGTAAAGTACCGGGTGTATCAATTACTTCGAATGGTGGACAGCCGGGTTCTGGAAGTACGATCCGTATACGGGGCGGTTCTTCTTTAAATGCAAGTAACGATCCGTTGATTGTTATTGATGGAGTTCCATTAGACCGTGATGGGATAAATGGTGCCAGCAATCCACTCAGCTTTATCAATCCAAACGATATTGAAAGCTTTACCGTATTGAAAGATGCTTCTGCAGCGGCCATATACGGAACAAGGGCTGCAAATGGTGTTATTATTATTACTACCAAAAAAGGTAAATCCGGCGGTTTAAAACTAAATTTTAATACGGTTACTTCCGTAGCCAATAAAACGGGTATTGTTGATGTTTTGTCGGGCGACCAGGTTAGGGCAATCGTAAGCCAACTGGGCAATAGCCTGCAAAAATCGCAGGTAGGTACTGAAAATACCAACTGGCAGGATGAAATTTATCATACTGCTGTTTCTACAGATAATAACTTAAGCTTTAGTGGTGGTATTAAAGGTTTTCCATACCGGGTTTCAATGGGCTATTCTTACCTGAACGGTATTTTGCAAACAGATCACCTGCAAAAAACTTCCCTAGCACTTGTGCTGAACCCAACGTTTTTTAATAATACATTAAAAGTTGACATTAACCTGAAAGGAAGCATGCAAGAAACACGCTTTGGTAACCAGGGAGCAATTGGCGGGGCTGTTGCTTTTGATCCAACACAACCGGTTCGTACCAATGGTTCAAGATACAATGGT